>NZ_JBSGJD010000029.1:0-54256 GCF_053605405.1 Amycolatopsis sp. NPDC003861 | reverse complement strand
CTCGGTGTCTGTGTTCGTGGTGTCCGCCCACTCCCCGCTCCCCCCGGGGGGTGGGTTTGTGGTTTGGGGGGTTACCCCCCCAATAACCAAACACGACAGGTGCGTACCGTGAGGCGCATGGACGACTGGACGCCTCGCACCAAGGCCATCGCCGCCGGCCGGCCGCACGGTCCCGGTGAGCCGCTGAACACCCCGCTCGTCGCCACCAGCACGTACCAGGCCGGTGGCGACTTCGCGTACGCCCGCGGGGACGGGACGCCGACCTGGCACGCGCTCGAGGAAGCCGTCGGAGCGCTGGAAGGCGGCCACGCGACGGCCTTCGCGTCCGGCGTCGCCACCCTGTCCGCGGTGCTGGACCTGCTGCCGGTCGGGTCCAGGGTGGTGGTCCCGACGTTCAGCTACGCCGTCACGCGCGGCGTGCTGGCCCACGCGCAGAAGCTCGGCAAGCTCGCCGTCACCGAGCTGGAGCCGGCCGACACCGCGGCCTGGGTGGCCGAGGCCGCGACGTCGGACCTGGTCTGGCTGGAGTCGCCGACCAACCCGACCCTCGACGTGATGGCCATCGAGCCGATCGCCGCCGCCGCACGCGGCCGGGTCGTCGTCGACAACACCTTCGCCACGCCGTTGCAGCAGCGGCCCCTGGAGCTGGGCGCGGACGTCGTCGTGCACAGCGCGACCAAGCTCATCGGCGGGCACAGCGACCTGCTGCTCGGCATCACCGTCGCCAAGGACCCGGCCGTGGCCGAGGAGCTGAAGGGCGCGCGGACGCGGGTCGGGTCGACGCCGGGCGCCCTCGAAGCCTGGCTCGCGCTGCGGGGGCTGCGGACCATGCCCGTCCGGCTCGCGGAGCAGTCCCGCACCGCCGCCCTGCTGGCCGAGCGGCTCGGCGGGCACCCCGCGGTCCGGCGGGTGCGCTACCCGGGCTTCGGCATGATGGTCGCCTTCGAGCTCGCCGACGCCGAAACGGCGGACCGCTTCTGCGCGTCGGTCCGGCTGATCCGGTCGGCGACCAGCCTCGGCGGCGTCGAGAGCCTGGTCGAGCGGCGGGCCTGCCTGGCGGGCGAGGAGCGCGTCCCGCCCGGGCTGATCCGGTTCAGCGTCGGCCTGGAAGATCCCGACGACCTTTGGGACGACTTGGTGATCGCCCTACCGGAGTAACGCGCGCCGCCGAATCGTCGATAGTCGCGACATCGCAGGTCAACGCGTTGGGAGTGGCATCGTGGGCAGAACGCTGAGCAGGGTTGCCGGGGTTGTTTTCGCGGGCGCGCTCGCCACCTTCGCCGCCACGCCCGCCGCGCTGGCGGACACGGAAACCAGCACGTCACCCACGGAAACCACGACGTCCACTTCGGAGTCGCCGACGTCGAGCAGCCCGACGAGCACGACGGCGCCGTCGACCACTCCGGCCACCTCGACACCGGCAGACCCGTCGTCGGCGCCGAGCACGCACGGTGACGTGAAGACCACCGAAAAGCGGATTGCGCCCAAGGCGGAGCCCGAGGTCAAGGGCGACACCCAGGAGCTCCCGCCGAAGGACGACTACCAGGACAACGTCGGGCACGGCTTCGTCGGTCTCGGCGGCGAGGGCGTCCTGGTCATCGCCTGCGCGGCCGGGAAGCCGGGCGAAATCGCCACCCAGTACCTGAGCGTCACCGGCGGCCCCGACCAGGACGAGGCCGACGGCCGCCTGTGGAACTACTCGGTGCGCGTCGTCGACGCCCCGGCCGGCACGACCACCGCCAAGTTCAGCTGGACCTGCGGCGGGGTCGAGGGCAACGGCGTCGTGGAGTTCGAGCAGGAACAGCCGCCGACCTCGACCGTGACCGCGACGGCCACGAGCACCGTCACGAGCACGGTCACGTCCACCGCCCCGGCCTCGAGCACCGCGCCGGTCACCACCGCGACCAGCTCCGCGCCCGCCGGCAACGCCGCTCCGAAGGCCCAGGTCAAGGTCGCGCCCAAGGGCGGGGTCGAGACCGGCTTCGGCGGCACGGCCCGGTGACGGTCCGCCGGGCGGGCGTCGCGCTCGCCCTGGTGCTGGCCCTGGCCGGGTGCGGCACCGCCGAGCCGCCGAAAGCCGCGCCACCCGCTCCGGTTCCGTCGTCGGTGCCGGTGACCGTGCCGTTCAAGGGACTGCGCCCGACCTCGGTGAAGATCCCGAAGATCGGCGCGGAGTCCAGCCTGCTGGCGGTCGCCGTGAAGCCGGACGGTTCGATTTCCGTGCCGTCGGTGCACACGCCGATGCAGGCCGCCTGGTACAAACTCTCGCCGGTGCCCGGCGACGTCGGCCCGGCGATCGTGCTCGGGCACGTCGACGGCGACAAGAAACCGGGTATCTTCTTCAAGCTCAAGGAGCTCGCGCCCGGTGACGAGGTGGACGTCGACCGCAGCGACGGGAAGAAGCTGAAGTTCGTCGTCGACCGCGTCACCCAGGTCCCGAAGGAAACGTTCCCGCGCGAAGCCGTCTACGGGAACAGCAGCGCACCGGAACTGAGGCTCATCACCTGCGGTGGGGCGTTCGACCACGCCGAACACAGCTACAAGGACAACATCGTCGTCTACGCGAAGCTCGCGGACTGAAAGCGCTGCCGGCGTCACTGTCCGATGTGGATTTCGCTGGGCCCGAACGTTACCGGTTGCCGCAGTGGTCTTCTTCACGCGGAAATGGTTTCCGGTACATACCAGTAATGGGGCAGGATGTCCGAGTCGCCTGATCTTGTGCTTCGGAGCACCGGGCGGCTCGCGTAGTGGGGGTCATTGCGCGTTTCCTTCCCTGGGAGTCACCTTGAAGAAGACCCTGGGCCGTCTCGCGGGCGCTGTGCTCGCGGGGGCCCTGCTCACGCTCACCGTTTCACCGGCCGCGCTCGCGGAGGAAGCTCCGGTCGTTTCGACGACCGAAGCCGCGCCGACGGCCACCAGCGAGGTGCCGACGACGACGGACGCGCCGACCAGCACCGCGTCCTCGGAGCCCACCTCGCAGCAGCCGACGTCGGGCCAGCCGACGTCCGAGCCGACGTCCACCGGCACCGGCACGCCCACCTCGGGCAAGCCGACCCGGCCGACCACGCCGACCACCGAGCCGACCGACCCGTTCCCGCACGGTGACGACTACATCGACGACGTCGCGTACGCGTGGGAGTTCGACGGCGGTGCCGGCATCCTGGTCATCGCCTGCAAGGCGGGCGAGCCGCGGGACGTCCGGGCCAACGACTTCACCGTGGCCGCCGGCCCGTTCCAGGACGGCGCGGACGGCCGCTACTGGGGCTTCGACATCCAGCTGAACGAGGGCAAGCACCTGTCCGACGACACGCAGGTCTCCTGGGTGTGCGAGGGCAAGCCGGTCACCCGCCCGGTCGGGCACGGCGGCGGCTCGGCCACCGTCGGCGGCCAGGTCAAGGTGACCCCGAAGGCCGGCGGCGTCGAGACCGGCGGCGGCGCGACGGCCCGGTCCTGACCGCATGACCACGCAGTTCCGCCGCGGCGGCCGCGTTTTCGCGGCCGCCCTGGCGCTGTCCTTCGCCCTGACCGCCTGCGGGACCCCGGACCCGCAGGCGGCAGCCCCGTCCTCGTCCGCGCCGGCCCCGCCGCCGGTGACCAAGCCGTTCGCCGGCCTGCGCCCGACGCAGCTGAACATCCCGAAGATCGGCGCGCAGTCGTCACTGGTCTCGGTGCTGCCGAAGGCCGACGGCGGGATCTCCGTCCCGTCGGTGCACACGCCGATGCAGGCGGCCTGGTACAAGATGTCGCCGGTGCCCGGCGAGACCGGTCCGGCGGTCCTGCTCGGCCACGTGGACGGCGACAAGAAGCCCGGCATCTTCTTCAAGCTGAAGGAGCTCGCGCCGGGTGACGAGGTGGACGTCGACCGCAGCGACGGCAAGAAGGTGAAGTTCGTCGTCGAGCGCGTGGAGCAGGTGCCGAAGGAGACGTTCCCGCGGGACGCGGTCTACGGCAACAGCGACAAGCCGCAGCTGCGGCTGATCACCTGTGGTGGCGCCTTCGACCACGCCGAGCACAGTTACAAGGACAACGTCATCGTGTACGCGAAGCTAGCCGACGCCTGAGCCCGGGTACGGGAACTCCGGCTTCCATTCGGTGCCCGGGCAGACCCAGCGGCGCATACCCGCGTCGCAGACGGCGTATCCCCAGTTGATCAGGTTGTCCTGCAGCTTCTCGGGCAACCTGGTCAGCCGGGTCTTCGTCTCGGCGAGCCGCCGGGTCTGCTCGACCGGGGCCGGCAGCGCGTCCGGCAGTTCGAAGTTTTCGATGTCGCTGTAGGTCGCCCAGTACGTCCCGGCGTACGTCTTGTCCTCGTAGGACTTCAGCAGCGAGCCGGTGCGCAGCTCGCGGACCTGGTTGTCCATCACGGTCAGCACGCGCAGCAGCTGCATCGGCCAGTTGTGCGCGGGCTCGGCCTCGTGCTTCATCTTCTTCCCGGCGTCGCTGACCAGGACGGTCGCCCGCTGGTTCTCGATCGGGTCGAGACCGAGGTTGTCGTACACGCCCGCGTCGCTCAGCACGATCTTGCGGTCCGGCTTGGCCGGATCCGGGATCACCACCGGCGAGAGCAGCGGCGGGAACGCCGACGACGCGGCGACCGCGGTGGCGAGCGGGACCTGCCCGTGCGGGCCCGGCTGCCGGAAGAACCACCACAGCGAGCCGTCCTGCAGGCTGGTCGCGGTGAACACGAAGTTCGGGCCGGCCGGGTCGAGATCCGCGAGGCGGCAGTCGCCGAAGAGGTGCTTCGCGTAGCGGCGCGCGAGTTCTTCGCCCGCGCTGCGCCACGGCATGACCATCGCCTTGAGCGTGACCGGGACGTCGAGGTGGGTGCGGGCCAGCTTCCGGATCGGCGCCACGACCTCCTTGCCGAAGTTCTCCGCGACGCCGTCCGCGCCGAACCACAGCCGGTTCCACGCGTGCGCCAGCACCCCCGCCGCGATCGAACCGCCGGAGACGCTGGAGACGGTGGTCAGCTTCGGCAGCCAGCCGAGCTCGTTGAGCCGCCAGAGCGCGCCGGCGTGGAAGAGCATTGCGCGGTAGCCGCCGCCCGAGAGCGCGAGGCCGACGCCGTCCCGTTTCGCCGAGTCCACGCGGCCGAGTCTATGACCGCAGCAACGGGGTGAGCAGAGGCCGTTGCCCGGCGGGGACGTATTCGGCGTAGTTGTCGTACAACGCCTGCTTCGCGAGGTGGGCCGCGCCGCCGCCGTCGGCCGCGCGGATCGCGTCGAGCACCTCGGCGTGGTGGGCGAGCCACGCGCGCATCAGCGACGTCCGGTTGCTGGCGTGCTCGAGCTTGTCCTCGATCAGTTCCAGCACCACCCCGCGCACGACTTCTTCGCTGACCACCAGCAGGGGATTGCGGGAGATGCGCGCGATCACCTCGTGGAATGCGACGTCGGCGCGGCTGAACTCGGCATAGCCGCGGGAGACGCCTTCGCGCATCGATTCCAGGGCCGCGTCGAGGCCGGTCAGGTCGTCCTCGGTGCGGAGCTCGGCGGCGAGCAGGTGCGCCGAGCCGTCGAGGATCATCCGGAACTGGAGCAGCTCGGCGAGCCCGACGTGGTCGGCGCGCGCGAGCCGGTGCATCGAGCGGTGGAGCGCGGCGGGCGAGGCGGCCAGCACCTCCGGGCCGCGCGGGTCTCCGGGCCGCGACCGGATCATCTCGGCCGCCTGCAGCACGCGCAGGGCTTCGCGAATCGTCGAGCGGCCGACGCCGAACTGCGTCATCAGCTCGCGCTCGCTCGGCAGGCGTTCCCCCGGCTTGAGCGCGCCGCTGACCACGGCCTGCTCGATCTGCTCGACGACCCGCTCGTACGCGCGGACCGGAGCCACCGGTTCGAACCGCATCCCTTGACCTCGCCGTCCGCTCGGTGCAGGCTACTGGTCAGACCAGTGTACTTATCTGGAGGCCGAATGAAAGCCCGGATTCCCGTGGTGGCAGCGGCGCTGCTGCTCGTGGTGTCCGGCTGCTCAGCCGGCTCGTCAGCGAGCGTTTCCGCAGGTTCGGACACCCTTTCCGTCGGCTTCACGGCGGAGCCGGCGAACTTCGACTTCACCCGCACCGACGGTGCCGCCATCCCGCAGGCCTTGCTCTACAACGTCTACGAGGGCCTGGTGAAGCTCGACGCGCAGGGCAAGGTCGTCCCGCTGCTCGCGAAGTCGTGGACGATCAGCCAGGACCGCAAGACCTACGACTTCCAGCTGCAGCAAGGCGTCAAGTTCAGCAACGGCGCCCCCTTCACGGCCGAGGACGTCAAGTTCTCCCTGCTGCGCGTGAAAACCGACTGGACGATCTCGATCAAGGCGACCATGGACGTCGTCGACCACGTCGACGTCGTGGCGCCGGACCACGCGCGGGTGGTGCTGTCGAAGCCGTCCAACGGCTGGCTGTTCGGCCTCACCAGCCGGCTCGGCGCGATGTTCAGCCCGACCGGCGTCGCCGACCTGGCGAGCAAGCCGGTCGGCACCGGGCCGTACGTCGTGTCGGCTCGCAAGCGCGGCGACTCGGTGGTGCTGAAGGCGAACCCGGCCTACTGGGGCCGGAAACCGGCGTACTCGACGGTGGTCCTCAAGTACATCAAGGACCCGACCGCGCTGAACAACGCGTTGTTCAGCAACGGCATCGACGTCATCTCCGCGATCACCGCGCCGGACTCGATCCCGCAGTTCCAGGCCGACGACCGGTTCCAGGTCGTCCAGGGCACGACGAACTCCGAGGTCACCCTCGCCATGAACAACGCGCGGCCGCCGCTGAACGACGTCCGCGTGCGCCAGGCCCTGACCTACGCGATCGACCGGAAGGCGTTGCTGGACACGGCGTGGGCCGGCCGTGGCACGCTGATCGGCAGCATGGTCCCGCCGACCGACCCGTGGTACGAGGACCTGTCGAACGCCTACCGCTTCGATCCCGCGCGGGCCAAGGCGTTGCTGTCCGAAGCCGGCGTGACGAACTTGAGCCTGCGGCTGCGGATCCCGAACCTGCCGTACGCGGTGTCGGCCGCGCAGGTCGTCCAGTCGCAGCTCGCCGACGTCGGGGTCCGGACCACGATCGAGCCGCTCGACTTCCCGGCGGTGTGGCTCAAGCAGGTGTTCACCGACCACGACTACGACCTGTCGATCATCCAGCACGTCGAAGCCAGGGACATCACGACGTTCGGGAAGCCGAAGTACTACTGGGGCTACGACAGCAAGCGCGTCCAGCAGCTGCTCGCCGAAGCCGACAGCGGGACGCCGGAGCAGCAGGTCGCGGACATGAAGCAGGTGGCGCGGCACCTGAACACCGACGCGGCCGCGGACTGGCTGTTCCTGTTCCCCAACGTGATCGTCGCGAAGGCCAAGGTCGGCGGGTTCGTCCGGAACCAGGTCAGCGAGTCGTTCGACCTCACCGGGCTGGCGCCGCGATGACGGCCAGGGTGCTGCGCCGGGTGGCGATCTTCGTGGTCAGCGTGCTGGCCGCGTCCATCGTCGTGTTCCTCTTCATGGCCGTGCTGCCGGGTGACCCGGCCCAGGTCGCGCTCGGCGTCAACGCGACGCCGGAGCTGCTGGCCAAGACGCGCACGGAGTTCGGCATCGACCGCCCGCTGGTCACGCAGTACGTCGACTGGATCGGCGGCGTCCTCCACGGCGACTTCGGCCGCTCGTACGTCACGCGCGACGCGATCGGCCCGCAGCTGCTCGACCGCCTCGGCGTCACGCTCTGGCTGGTCGGCGCGGGCATGCTGGTGGCGCTGGTGATCGCCGTGCCGGCCGGGACGTTCGCCGCGGTGAAGCACCGGAAGGCGTCGGGGGCGAGCGTCTCGGGGCTGTCGCAGATCGGCGTCGCGATCCCCGCGTTCCTGGCCGGGATCATCCTCGTGCAGATCTTCGCCGTGCAGCTGCGCTGGCTGCCTTCCGGTGGGTGGACACCGCCGAACCAGGACTTCGGCGAGTTCTACCGCGGGCTGATCCTCCCGGCGTTGTCGCTCGGCCTGGTGCAGGGCGCGGTGTTGACGCGCTACGTGCGTTCCGCCGTCCTCGACACGCTCGGCCAGGACTACCTGCGCACCGCGCGGTCCAAAGGCCTCCGCCCGGGGCAGGCGTTGGTGCGCCACGGCTTGCGCAACGCGTCGGTGCCCGTGGTCACCGTGCTGGGCCTGCAGCTGGCGACGCTGCTGATCGGCGCGGTCGTCGTCGAGCGCGTGTTCGTGCTGCCCGGCCTCGGTTCGATGCTGCTGGACGCCGTCTCCGCGCGTGACCTGCTGACCGTGCAGGGGATCGTGCTGGTCCTGGTGGCCGGCGTGCTGCTGGTCAACTTCGTCGTCGACGTCCTCTACACCGTGCTCGACCCCCGATTGCGAGGTTCGTGATGCGCAATCTGGTGCTGGGCGGGGTGCTCGTCGGCCTGGTCGTGCTGGCCGCGCTGCTGTCGTTCGCGTGGACGCCGTTCGACCCGGTGAAGGTCGACGCGGCCCACCGGCTGCTCGGCTTCACCGGCTCGCACTGGTTCGGCACCGACAAGTTCGGCCGCGACCTGCTCAGCCAGCTCATGGTCGGCGCCCGCACGACGTTGTACGTCGGAGTCGTCGCGGTCGGCATCGCCGCGGTGATCGGCACGCCGCTGGGCATCCTGGCCGGGATGTCGCCGCGCTGGCTCGGCGAGTTCGTCATGCGCGTCAACGACCTCGTCCTCGCCTTCCCCGCGCTGCTGCTGGCCATCATGTTCGGCGCGGTGTTCGGGGCGGACACGCTGACCGCCATGGTCGCCATCGGCATCGCGACCATCCCGTCGTTCGCGCGGATCGCCCGGTCCGGGACGCTGCAGGTGATGAGCACCGAGTTCGTGCTGGCGGCCCGCGCGGGCGGCCGGTCGCGGCTGAACATCGCCGTGCGGCACGTGCTGCCGAACATCTCCGGCCTGCTGATCGTGCAGGCGTCGGTGTCGTTCGCGATCGCCGTCCTCGCCGAAGCGGCCCTGTCGTTCCTCGGCTTCGGCACCCGGCCGCCGACCCCGTCGTGGGGGCGGATGCTGCAGGAGTCCCAGGAACTGCTGACCGTGCAGCCGCGGCTGGCGCTGGTGCCGGGCATCGCGATCGCCGTCGCCGTGCTCGGCTTCAACCTCCTCGGCGACGGCCTGCGCGACCGCCTGGACCCCCGATTGGCGGCCCGAGTATGACGCTCTCGGTGCGTGGCCTCGGCGTTTCTTCTCTCATCCGGGACGTCTCCTTCGAGATCGGCGCCGGCGAGCGCGTCGGCCTGATCGGGGAGTCCGGCTCCGGGAAGTCGCTGACGGCGTTGTCGATCATGGGCCTGCTGCCCGAGGAGCTGCCCGCGTCCGGTTCGGTGACCCTGAACGGCCGCGAACTGCTCGGGATGTCCGAAAAGGACATGTCCCGGTTGCGCGGCGACGAGCTGGCCATGGTGTTCCAGGAGCCGATGACGGCGTTGAACCCGGCTATGCGCGTCGGCCGCCAGGTCACCGAGCCCGGCCGGATCCACGGCCGCCGGCACCGCGCCGAGGACCTCCTCGACGCGGTGGGCCTGCCGGACACCGCTCGCGCGTACCCGCACCAGCTCTCCGGCGGCCAGCGGCAGCGGGTCGTGCTCGCGATGGCCCTGGCCAACGAGCCGTCGCTGCTGATCTGCGACGAGCCGACGACCGCCCTCGACGTCACCGTGCAGGCCCAGATCCTTGCGCTCATCAAGACGTCACTGCCCGCCGAGAGCGCGTTGCTGTTCATCACCCACGACCTCGCTGTCGTGGCTTCGGTGTGCGAGCGCGTGCTGGTGATGCTGGACGGCGAGATCGTCGAAGCGGGCTCGACGCGCGAAGTGCTGACATCGCCTTCGCACGCCTACACGCGGAAGCTCCTGGAGGCCTCGGACCTGGAGGCGCGCCGATGAGCACCATCGAAGTCCGCGACCTCGAACGCCACTACGCCCGGCGGAACGTGCACGCCTTGCGTGGTGTCAGCTTCGACGTCGAGGCCGGGCAGCGGTTCGGCATCGTCGGCGAGTCCGGTTCCGGCAAGTCGACGCTGGTCCGGCTGCTGGCGGCGCTCGACAAGCCGACCGCCGGCACGGTGGCGTTCCACGGCCGGCGGATCGACCACCTGCCGGAACGCCGCCTCGGCTTCCTGCGCTCGGAACTGCAGATCGTCTTCCAGGACCCGATGGGCTCGCTCGACCCGCGGATGCGGGTCCTCGACATCGTTTCCGAGCCGCTCGGCCGCCGGGAGCCGGATCGCGTCGCCGAGCTGCTCGCCGCCGTCGGCCTGCCCGCGGACGCGGCCGGGCGCTACCCGCACCAGTTCTCCGGCGGCCAGCGGCAGCGGATCTCGATCGCCCGCGCGCTGGCGCCGAACCCGAGCGTGCTGATTGCCGACGAGCCGGTCAGCGCGCTCGACGTCTCCGTGCGCGGCCAGATCCTCGACCTGCTCGATGCGCTGGTCGAACAATTCGCGCTCACGCTGATCTTCGTGTCGCACGACCTCGGCGTCGTCCGGCACGTGTGCGACCGGGTCGCGGTCATGCGCCGCGGCGAGATCGTCGAGCTCGGCGACGTCGGCCAGGTCTACGACGCGCCCCAGCACGAATACACGCGGGAACTCCTCGAAGCCGCGCCGAACCTGCGCGCGGAACTCGCCCGGCTGCGCGGAGGTGACGATGCCTGAGTATCCCGATGGCCTGCCGATCGGCGATGGCTGGGTGTCCACTGTGGATACCGAAGAAATCGTTTTCCCCTATGACAGGAGCGTGGTCGGCACGGCGCCGGTCGGAACGCCTTCGCTGGCGCGCCGGGCCGTCGACGAGGCTGTCGCCGTCGCGCGCGAAGTGGCTTCGCTGCCTTCGCGGGTACGACGTTCGCTGCTCAACGACGTCGCCGCGGCGATCCGGTCCCGCCGCGAGGAGTTCGAGGACCTGCTCGTGCTGGAGTCCGGCAAGCCGCTGGTCGATTGCCGCGTCGAGGTCGAACGCACGATCGTCACCTGGGAGGCCGCCGCCGAGGAGGTCTCCCGGCTGCACGGTGAGACCGTGCCACTGGACCTCCTGCCGTCCGGGGATGGCCTGGTCGGGTTCTGGAAGCGCAAGCCGATCGGTGTCGTCGTCGGCATCGCGGGCTTCAACTACCCGCTGCTGCTGGCGTCCCACAAGATCGCGCCCTCGATCGCCGCGGGCTGCCCGGTGATCGTCAAGCCCGCGCCCCAGACACCGTTGGCCACGCTCCGGCTGGTCCACCTCGTGCGTTCGCTCGCGCCCGTGCCCGCCCTGGTCCAGCTGGTCACCGGCGATGCTTCGGTGGGGGCCGCGCTGACGACGGACCGCCGGATCGGCGCGGTCTCGTTCACCGGCTCGGCCGCGGTCGGTCACCGCATCGCCCGCGACGCGGCCCCGACGAAAACCCTGCTGGAGCTGGGTTCGAACGCGGCGCTCGTGGTGGTCGGAGACGCCGACCTCGACGCGGCTGTGGACGCCGTGCTGCGCGGCGGGTTCTACGCGTCCGGCCAGGCCTGCATCTCGGTGCAGCGCGTGCTGGTCGTCTCGTCGGTGGCCGCGGAGTTCACCGATCGCCTGCTGGCGCGGCTCGACGAGGTCGTCGTCGGCGATCCGCGGGACGAGAAGACGCGGGTGTCCGCACTGATCGACCCGGCCTCCACCGAGCGCGTCGCCGCGTGGATCGAAAAGGCCGGCGGCCGCCGGTTCGGCGGGGGTGTCGACGGCACGGTGCTGCGGCCGACCGTCCTCCTCGACGTCCCGGACGGCGTCGAAGCCTGGGACGAGGAGATCTTCGGCCCGGTCGTCTGCGTCCGCACGGTGTCCGATGTGGACGAAGCCTTCTCCGCGGTCAACGCGTCCCGCTACGGCCTCCACGCCAGCGTCTACAGCAAGTCCCTGCACACGGCGTTCCGCGCGCTCGACGAGCTGGAGGTCGGCGGGGTCGTCGTCAACGAAGTGCCCGGCTTCCGCTCGGACACCATGCCGTACGGCGGCGTGAAGGACTCCGGCATCGGCCGCGAGGGGCCGCGGTTCGCCGTCGAGGAACTGACCGTGACGAGGATGGCGGTGCTGCGCCCGTGAACTACTCGACGTTGTTCCGGCTCGACGGACGGCGGGCCGTCGTGCTCGGTGCGGGCGGCATCGGCCGCGAAGCCGCTCGCGCCTTGGCCGCGCACGGCGCCGACGTGGTCTGCGCGGACCGCGACCTCGAAGCCGCGCGCGAAGCGGGCGTCGGCGAGGCGTACGAACTCGACCTGCTCGAACCGGGCGCGCTGGACAAGGCCGCGTCCGACCTCGGGCCGCAGGACGTCGTCGTGCTGACCGCCGCGATGAACGTCCGCAAGCGGCTGCTCGACTACACGCGGGAGGAGTTCGACCGCGTCCTCGCGCTGAACCTCGGCGTGACGTTCGAGGTCGTGCGGGTCTTCGGCGCCGACATGGTCGCGCGCGGGCGGGGGAGCATCATCGGCTTCTCGTCGATCCGCGGCACGACCGTCGAGCCCGGCCAGGGCCCGTACGCGGCGACGAAAGCCGGGCTCGTCCAGCTGTTCCGCACGGCCGCCGCGGAGTTCGGCCCGGCCGGGGTCCGGGTGAACGCGATCGCCCCCGGCGTCGTCGAGACCCCGCTGACCGCCCAGATCAAGGCGAATCCCGAGTGGTACGACGCGTACGCGACGAAGGGGGCGCTGGGCCGCTGGGCGCGTCCGGAAGAGCTCGCCGGAGCCGTCGTGTACCTCGCTTCGGACGCTTCGTCGTTCGTGACCGGCTCAGTGCTGGCGGTGGACGGTGGCTGGACCGCCGTCGACGGCCGCTTCGACCCGCCTGCCTCGTGAGGAGCGCTCATGACCGAGCTGCCTGACCTGACCGCCGTCGAACTCGTCGCGCAGTACCGCGCGAAGACGCTCTCACCGGTCGAGGTGACCGAAGCCGTTGTCGCGCGCATCGAAGCGCGAGAGCCGGAGCTGCACGCGTTGTACGCGTACGACCCTTCAGCAGCTCGTGAAGACGCGAAGGCGTCCGAAGCTCGCTGGGCGGCCGGCGAACCGCTGGGCCCGATCGACGGCGTCCCGCTCACCATCAAGGAGAACATCGCCACCCGCGGCACGCCGGTGCCGCTGGGCACGGCGGTGACGGACCTGGTGCCGGCCACCGACGACGCCCCGGTGGCGGCCCGGATCCGCGAGTCCGGCGGCGTCCTGCTGGCCAAGACGACCATGCCGGACTTCGGAATGCTGACGTCCGGGCTGTCGAGCTTCCACACCACGGCCCGCAACCCGTGGCAGCTCTCCGCAACGCCCGGCGGGTCCAGCGCGGGCGCCGGTGCCGCGGCCGCCGCCGGGTACGGCCCGCTGCACGTCGGCACGGACATCGGCGGCTCGATCCGGCTGCCCGCGGGCTGGTGCGGCCTGGCCGGGCTGAAGCCGAGCTTCGGCCGGGTGCCGGTCGTCCCGCCGTTCCTCGGCCGGGTCGCCGGCCCGATGACCCGCACGGTCGCCGACACGGCGTTGCTGATGAGCGTGCTCTCGCGCCCGGACGCGCGCGACCACCTGTGCCTGCCGCCGTCGGAGCTCGACTGGGCTTCGCTCGATCTTCCGCTGGCCGGCCTGCGCGTCGGCCTGCAGCTCGACGCCGGGGTCGGCCTCCCGGTGGACCCGGCGATCCGCGACGCCGTCACCGCGGCGGCCCGGGCCTTCGAAGCGGCGGGCGCGGTCGTCGAGCCGGTCGAGCCGTTCCTCACCCGCGACATGCTCGAAGGCCTCGACGTCTTCTGGCGCACGCGGGCCTGGTCGGACCTGGTGAACCTGCCGCCGGAGCGCCGCGCGAAGGTCCTGCCGTACATCGCGGACTGGGCCGCGGGTGGCGCGGATGCCTCCGGGGTCGCCGTCTACCGCGGCTTCGCTCAGATCGACGTGATGAGCGTGGCGGCCCTGCGCGCGACCTCGGCGTTCGACGTCGTCCTGTCGCCGACCAGCCCGGTCGCGGCGCCGCCGGCGGAGTGGGCGTCCCCGACGAACGACCCGGCCCGGCCGTTCGAGCACATCGCGTTCACCGTGCCGTACAACATGTCCGGCCAGCCCGCGGCGTCGGTGAACTGCGGCTACACCGACGACGGCCGGCCGATCGGCCTCCAGCTCGCCGGCCGCCGCTTCGACGACCTCGGCGTCCTCCGCGCCGCGGCGGCGTACGAACGGCTCCGCCCGCCGCAGCGGCCCTGGCCGATCGGGTAGGGAAGGAGTTCCGGGCCTTCGGCGAAGTGGGGGTGAAGCTGTCGCCGACGGGAAGGAACCCTATGACAGAGGCAGCCCCATGACGGCGGCCTCGGTGCTCGGCACCGAGCAGTTCACCGAGGTGCACGACCGCTACTTCGCGGCCATCTACCGGTACGTCGCCGGGCGCCTCGGCCCCCAGGCCGCGGAGGACGTCGCGGCCGAGACGTTCCTCGTCGCCTTCGACCGCCGGAAGACGTTCGACGCGAGCCGCGGCGACCCGCGCGCCTGGCTGTTCGGCATCGCGACGAACCTGGTCTCCCGGCACCGCCGCAAGGAAGCACGCCACTACCGCGCCCTCTCGCGGCTCAACCCGCGTGAAGCCGGCGAAGGACACGAAAGCCGCGTTGTCGCTTCGGTGACGGTTGCGCGGCTGGGAAAGGCGTTGTCCCAGCTGTCGGCCGGGGAGCGCGATGTCCTGCTGCTCGTCGCGCTCGCCGACCTCGGCTATGCCGAAGTGGCCGAAGCACTCGGCATCTCCCCGGGCACGGTCGGCTCCCGGCTGACGCGCGCCCGCAAGAAGCTCACCCCCGCGCTCGCCCAGGAGGCGTCCGATGGATGACCTGCAGATTCTTCGGGACGCTCTGCGACCCGTCGAACCGGCCCAGGAGGCCGCCGACCGGAGCCGCCACCGGCTGCGGAACCACATGCTGGCAGCACCAGCACGTCGTCGGGTCCGCCCGCTGGTGATCGGGGCGGGGCTGGTGGCCGCCGCGGCCGCGGCCGCCGTCGTGGTGGCGACCCTGCCCGGCGCCCCGGATCCGGATCCGACGCCGCCTCCGCAGGCGGTCGCCCCGGTCGTCACCGGCACGGAAGTCCTACTGGCGGCGGCCACGGTGGCCGAGAAGGCCCCGGACGCCACCGGCAAGTACTGGCACATCAAGACCGACTCGGGCAAGCAGTCCTACGAGTACTGGTACACCACCGACGGCCACCTGTGGTTCCGCGGCGGGAAGTCGGGTGGCCGGGTGGTGCCGCTGAAGCCGGTCTCCCCGCTGCAGCTGGCGGGCGGCGACGTCACCTTCGAGCAGCTCCGGACCCTGCCCACCGACCCGGCGGCGCTGCGGGACTGGCTCGTGAACGCGATCGCGCACAGCGGCGCCCGGACGAGCGCGGGCCCGCTCACCGCGGCGGACCGGGAACGGGAACTGCTGCTGTCGACGGTTTCGCTGGTCTCGACGTTGCCCGCGCCACCGGCCGTGCGAGCGGCCGCCTTCCGCCTGATCGCGGCGTACCCCGGCGTCAAGGACCTCGGCCCCGTCCCGGGCGGCCGCGGATTCTTGTTGCCGGGGGACTACCGCCTCGTGGTCGACCCCGCGACCGGCCGCATCAACCGGACGTCGATGTTCGTCTCCGCGGACGGCGCCATCAACGTGGTCGCCGACCCACAGGGCGCGCAGGTCCGTTCGGAGTGGACGGACTCGCTGCCGGAGTGAGCTGCGCCGAGGCCGTCAGTTCTTGACGGCCTCGGCGAGCGCCAGCACCCGCCGCGCGTTGTCGACGTGCAGGTTCTCGATCATCCGGCCGTCCACCGTCACCACGCCGCGGCCGTCCTTCTGCGCTTCCTCGAACGCTTCGATGATCCGCCGCGAGCGGTCGATCTCCTCCTCGGACGGGGCGAAGATCCGGTTGCACGGCTCGACCTGCGCCGGGTGAATCAGCGTCTTGCCGTCGAACCCGTACTGCCGGCCCTGCTCGCACTCGGCTTCGAAACCGGGCAGGTCCTTCACGTCGTTGTAGACGCCGTCGAGGATGACCTTGCCGGTCGCGCGGGCGGCCAGCAGGCACAGCGAAAGCCCGCCCAGCAGCGGCCCGCGGCCGGGGACGAACTCCGCGTGCAGCTCCTTGGCCAGGTCGTTCGTGCCCATCACCAGCACGGTCAGCCGCTCGGAGGCCGCCGCGATCTCCTCGGCGTGCAGCATCGCGACCGGCGTCTCGACCATCGCCCAGATCTTCGTGCGGTCCGGCGCTCCGCCGAGTTCCAGGGCCCGCTCGATGTTGTGCACCTCGGCCGCCGAGTTCACCTTCGGCACGACCACCGCGGCCGGGCCCGCGGCCGCGGCCGCGCGCAGGTCGGCGTCGTGCCACTGGGTGTCCAGGCCGTTGACCCGGATCGTCACCTCGCGGTCGCCGTAGGAGCCCACCGCCGCGCAGACGCGGTCGCGCGCGGCTTCCTTGGCGTCGGGGGAGACGGCGTCCTCGAGGTCGAGGATCAGCGCGTCGGCCGGGATGGTCTTGGCCTTCTCCAGAGCCCGCTCGTTCGCGCCGGGCATGTAGAGGACAGAGCGCCGGGGCGTGGTCATCCGAGGGCCTCCTTGGTGGCCGCGTCGTAGGCCGCGGCGAGTTCGGGGTCGTCCGCCGCGAGGGCGTCCGCCAGTTCGGCGACCACGCGGCACTGCTTCACCGACGCGTCGTCCTGCATCTTCCCGTCGATCATCACCGCGCCCGTGCCGTCGCCCATCTCGGCGATCACCCGGCGCGCCCAGGCCACATCGGACGGCGACGGCGAGAACACCTTCTTCGCGATGTCGATCTGCACCGGGTGCAGGCTCCACGCGCCGACGCAGCCGAGCAGGAACGCGTTGCGGAACTGGTCCTCGCACGCGACGACGTCGCGGATGTCCCCGAACGGCCCGTAGTACGGCAGGATCCCGTGCATCGCGCAGGCGTCCACCATCCGCGCCACCGTGTAGTGCCAGAGGTCCTGCTGGTAGGTCGTGCGGCCCGCGGTCAGGTCATCGCCGGTCGGGTCGGTGCGCACGAGGTAACCCGGGTGCCCGCCGCCGACCCGGGTCGTCTTCATCCGCCGGCTCGCGGCCAGGTCGGCCGGGCCGAGCGAGATGCCCTGCATGCGCGGGCTCGCGCCGGCGATCTCCTCCACATTGGCCACGCCGCTCGCCGTCTCGAGGATGGCGTGCACCAGCAACGGCTTCGTCAGGCCCGCCCGCGCTTCGAGCTGGGCCAGCAGCCGGTCGACGTAGTGGATGTCCTGCGCGCCCTCGACCTTCGGCACCATGATGACGTCGAGCTTGTCGCCGATCTCGGTGACGAGGGTGATCAGGTCGTCGAGCACCCACGGCGAGTCCAGGCTGTTGACGCGCGTCCACAGCTGCGTCTTCCCGAAGTCGTGGGCCTTGGCGATCGCGACCAGCCCGGCGCGCGCGGCCTCCTTGCGGTCGGCGCGCACGGCGTCCTCGAGGTTCCCGAGCAGGACGTCGACCTTCTTCGCGATGTCCGGCACCTTCGCCGCCATCTTCTCGTTGCCGGGGTCGAAGAAGTGGATCATCCGGGACGGCGTCACCGGGATCTCCCGCACGGGGGCGGGCGCGCCCAGGGCGAGCGGGGCGAAGAAGTCCTTCGGGGAGCGCATCGGTCCTCCACGGCGGGCGGCTAAGTGACTGGTCGGTAACTTTAGTCCCGCGCGCGCGGGACCGCTGCGGTGCAAGTCACCGCCGTGTGGGGGACGGCGGACAACCGCAGCTCAGCGACCCGCGTCCACTGTGGAGTTCGCCGTTGTTGCGCCATCCGGGCTAGCCGGATTGGGTTTGGCCGGTTCTGCCCCGGGTAATCGCCCGTTGCCGGACCGTAATGCCACTCACCTCGCGATCACTCGGTTGGCCGCACCGTTCGACCGAAGTCCGATGACCGCCTACCGACCGGTCATCGACCGCTGGGCGCCGCCGATCGCAGCCACTCGCACTACCCGGCGACGCCGCGCCGCCGCGCTGTTAGACAAGTGAGGTGCCGGTTTCCCCCGGTCACGAAGCGGTGCAGGTTAGAAGGAGGCGGACTCGTGGCGGCTACACCTCAGAACACCGAGCGCTCGACGGTCGCCGGTGGCGCGAAGCGCAGCCGGTCGATGCCGAGCCGCGTGGTGCCGCCGATCGAGCTCCCCGCGAGCGTCGACGAGCTCGCCCGCGCCGCCGCCGCCCAGCTCGGCTGGAACGGCGTCGTCCTCCCCGAGATCACGATCCTCGGCCGCAAGGTCTGCGTGGTCGCCAAGCTCCGCACCGACGTGCACGCCGAACGCATCGCGATGGGTGCCGGCCCGGTGGCCGACCGCGCCACCGTCGACACCTGGACCTGGCCGGAGCTGGCCGGAACCGCCCCCGCCCCGGCCGCCGACATCGTCGGCGTCCTGGCCGTCGCGCGCCACTGGCGCACCGCGATGGCCTCCGCGGTTCCGTTCGCCCGCTACGGCGAGGCCGCGATGGTCCTCCCCTCCCCGGCGGTGCTGACCGAGGACTACGTCGGCAACTGCCTGCCGCGCGCCCGCGCGTACGGCCTCGCCGTCGTGACCGCCGACCCGAACGCGGTCGTCGACCTCGACCTCGAGGGTCGCACCGAGCGCGTCGTGCTCGCCGAGGACCCGGTCTCCCGCCTGGTCAACGAGCTGGTCTACGACCACCTGCTCCGCACCGCAGAGGCGCCCGCTTCGCACTAAGGTCGGCTCCATGCGAGTCGTCATTGCTGGTGGACACGGTCAGATCGCGCTGCGGCTCGAGCGGCTGCTCGCCGCGCGCGGTGACGAAGCGGTCGGCATCATCCGCAACCCCGCCCATGCGGCGGACCTCGAAGCCGCCGGCGCCCAGGCCGTCGTGCTCGACCTGGAGAACTCCGATGTGGACGCCGTCGCCGAGGTGCTGAAGGGCGCCGACGCCGCGGTCTTCTCCGCGGGCGCGGGCCCGGGCAGCGGCACCGCCCGCAAGGACACTGTGGACCGGGGCGCCGCGGCGCTGTTCGCCGAAGCGGCCGAGCGCGCGGGCGTCCGGCGGCACGTCCAGGTCGGGTCCATCGGGGCCGACAACCCGGAGAACCCCGACGTCACCGAGGAGTTCCGCCACTACCTGCGCGCCAAGCGCGCGGCGGAGGACGACCTCAAGGCGCGCGATCTGGACTGGACGATCCTCCGGCCCGGGTCGCTCACCGACGACCCCGGCACCGGCCTGGTCCTGCTGGCCGAGCGCACCGGCCGCGGCCCGATCCCGCGCGACGACGTCGCCGCGGTGCTCGTCGGCCTGCTCGAGACGCCGGCTTCGGTGCACCGCACCTTGACGCTGATCTCGGGTGAGGACGCCATCGGCGAGGCGATCGCGGCGCTGTGATCACCCAGGCATCGAGAGAAATCGCCGTCTTCAGCGGCAGCGCGCACCCCGAACTGGCCGAAGAGATCTGCGAGCACCTCGGCGTACCGCTGCGGCCGGTCGAGATCCAGCGGTTCGCCAACGACTGCCTCGAGGTGCAGCTCCAGTCCAACTGCCGCGAGCGGGACGTGTTCATCATCCAGCCGCTGGTCAAGCCGGTGCAGGAGCACCTGGTCGAACTGCTGCTGATGCTCGACGCGGCCCGCGGTGCCTCGGCGTCCCGGATCACCGCCGTGATCCCGCACTACTCGTACGCGCGCTCGGACAAGAAGGACGCACCCCGCATCTCCATCGGCGGCCGGCTGGTCGCCGACTTGCTGGTGACGGCCGGGGCGAGCCGCGTGCTCGCGATGACCCTGCACTCGCCGCAGGTCCACGGCTTCTTCAGCGTCCCGGTGGACCACCTGCACGCGCTGCAGGAGCTGGCCAAGCACTTCCGCCAGTACGACCTTTCGCGCGCCACCGTCGTCTCACCCGACTTGGGCAACGCGAAGGAGGCATCGCACTTCGCGCGCCTCCTCGGCGTCCAGGTCGCGGCCGGCGCGAAGGAGCGTTTCCCGGACGACCGCGTCCAGATCACCTCGGTGATCGGCGAGATCACCGGCCGCGACGTGATCGTGCTCGACGACGAGATCGCCAAGGGCAGCACGGTGCTCGAACTGCTGGACAGGCTGGCCGAGCTGAAGCCGCGCTCGATCCGCGTGGCGTGCACGCACGGCCTGTTCGCGGCGAAGGCCATCGAGCGCATCGGCAGCCGGCCGGAGGTGCTGGAGATCGTCTGCACCAACACGGTCCCGGTGCCCGAGGAAGAGCGCACCGAGAAGCTGAAGATCCTCTCGATCGCCCCGGCGATGGCCGAAGCCATCCGCCGCATCCACAACGGCGAATCGGTGTCGGCGTTGTTCTAGCGCGGGTCAGCCGAAGTTCTGGTGCTCGCCCCGGTACGTCGGAACCGTCCGCTCCACCCGGTCGCCCAGCACCAGGTGGTAGTGGGTGAACCGCTCCGCCAGCTCGCCCGCCTTGGCGTGCCGCAGCCACACCCGGTCGCCCAGCTTCAGGGTCCGGGCGGCCCGGCCCGTCACCGGCGTCTGGACTTCGCCCGCGCCCTCGAAGCCGAGGAACTTCAAGCCCTTGGGCAGGTACGGCTTCGGCTGGCGGGACGGACCGGTCGGGCCCGAGGCGATGTACCCACCCGAAAACAGCGTCGCGATGTTGCGGGTCGGGCGCCGGACCACCGGCAGGGCGAACAACGCCGCCGGGCGGGGCTTGAAGCGGGTGTAGCCGTCGAACAACGTCGGTCCGATCAGGCCCGAGCCCGCCGCGATCTCGGTGACCACCGCGTCCGCGCCCGTCGACTCGAGGCTGCCCGTTCCGCCTCCGTTGACGAACTCCAGGGGCGTCACCGCCTCGACCGCCCGGACCGCTTCGCCGCGGCGGCGGGCCAGCTCGGCCGCCGACCGGCGCTGCATCCAGCCCACCACCGCCTGGTTCAGGCGCGGGCCGGCCGCGTCGCCGAGGCCCGCGATCTGGCCTTCGTACGCCATCACGCCCACCAGGCGGAAGCCCGGCCGGGTGACGATCTGCCGGGCGAACGTCGAAGCCTGCTTCGGCGTGAACACCGGCGACCGCCGCGTGCCGACGTGGACTCCGGGGAAGGGGCGCCAGGAGGCGTCCAGCTCCAGGCAGACGCGGATCTCGGGGTGGTTGTGGCCCAGTGCGGCGTCGACCAGGTCGAGGTGGGCCGGCGAATCCACCATGATCGCGATCGCCGCGCGGGCCTCGTCCGAGGCGGCCAGGCGGCGGAGGGCTTCGTGGTCGGCCGTCGGGTAGGCGACGACGATGTCATCGGTCGTGCCTTGCTCGACGTGCCAAACCGCTTCCGCCAGCGAGTAGCACATCAAGCCTTCGAAACCCGGCATCGTCAGCACCCGCTGCAGGAGCGCCCGGCACCGGACCGACTTGCTGACCACGCGGATCGGCTTGCCCGCGGCGCGGCGGCGAAGGTCGGCGGCGTTCGCGTCGAAAGCCGCCAAGTCGACCACGGCCAAGGGTGGATCGAGGTCCTTGGTCGCCAAGTCGTACACCGTCGCACTGGTCACGAGGTCTAAAGTACGACACGAAGGCTTGAAACGCGAATACTATTCACTTACTGTTTCGGCCATTCACGGATGAAGGGTGCGCGCGCATGACCCGGTGGACCAACTGGGCGGGCACGGCCTCCGCCTCGCCGCAGCACGTTCACCAGCCGCGCACCACGGCGGAGATCGCGGCAACGGTCGAAAGCATCGCCGCGGCCGGCCGCACCGTGCGCCCGTGGGGCAGCGGGCACTCCTTCACCGCCATCGCCGCCGCCGACTCCGACGCGCTCGACCTGCGGCACTGGACCGGAGTGGAGAAGGTCGACGTCGAGACCGGGCACGTCACCGTCCGCTCGGGCACCACGCTCCGCGAGCTCAACGCGGCCCTCGACGCACTCGGGCTGGCCATGACCAACCTCGGCGACATCGACGCACAAACCGTCGCCGGCGCGATTTCCACCGGCACCCACGGCACCGGCGCCAAGCTCGGCGGCCTCGCCACCCAGGTCGTCGCGCTCGAACTCGTCCTCGCGGATGGCTCGGTCGTGACCTGTTCGGCGGCCGAAAAGCCCGACCTCTTCGCCGCAGCCCGCGTCGGACTCGGCGCGCTCGGCGTGATCACCACGGTGACGCTGAAGTGCGAGCCGTCGTTCGTCCTGCGCGCGCAGGAACGGCCGGAGCCGCTGGAGCAGGTCCTCGAAGGCTTCCACGACTTCGCCGACGAGAACGAGCACTTCGAGTTCTACTGGTTCCCCTACGGCAAGAACGCCCTGGTCAAGCGCAACAACCGGACCGAGACGGCGCGCCCGCTGAGCAAGGTCCGCGAGTTCGTCGACTACCGGATCATGGAGAACGTCGCGTTCGGCGGCCTCTGCCGGACCGGGCGGCTGATGCCGAGGCTCGTGCCGTCGCTCGGCAGCTTCGCCTCCAATGTCTTGAGTGCGCGCGAGTACAGCGACCTCTCGCACCGTGTGTTTGTCACCGCGCGCAACGTCCGCTTCACCGAAACGGAATACGCTGTTCCACGTGAATCAGTGCTCGACGTGCTCGCCGAACTACGGGCGGTAGTGCCGACCCTGAAGCACCCGGTGATGTTCCCGGTGGAGGTTCGCGTCGCCGCCGCCGACGACATCTGGCTGTCGACGGCCCAGGGCCGCGACTCCGCCTACATCGCCATCCACCAGTTCATCGGCATGCCGTACCGCGAGTACTTCAGCGCGTTCGAGAAGATCGCCGGCGCGGTCGGCGGCCGCCCCCACTGGGGCAAGATGCACGACCTCGACGCGGGGACCCTCCGCGCCCGCTACCCGCACTTCGACGACTTCCTGCGCGTGCGTAAGGAAACCGACCCGAGCGGCGTTTTCAGCAACACGTACTTGGACCGGGTTCTCGGCCCGGCGGTGTAGCGGACACCCCCGCGCGCAGCGGTTGGCCCGCCACCCCGAAGCCGCGATTGTCACTACGGCCGGTGGTACCGCGTCAAGGCGGGAAAGATGCCTTGACCCGGCACCACCGGCCGTGTTCGGGCTTCGGATCGGGGCGGCGGGGGAGGTCTGGGTGGGGTGCCGGTTCGGGCGTCAGCGTGCTGTTCGGGCCGGTGATGCAGGGTGCTCCGTCTATGTCGGGGGCCTGTACATCGGGCGGCGGGCGCGCCGTTCGGGCCGATGAGACTGGCAGGGTGCTCCGGCTTTGCCGGGTGGGGCCTGTGCTCGGCCGACGGGCGCCGGCGGGGCTTGCGGTGTCGCGAATGACTCATTCGGGACCTCCGACGTCCCGATGGCTCATTCGCGACCTTCGAGGAGCCCGAGGAGCACCGGATCACGCACGCACGCGCGCGCCCGCCCTCCCTGGGGGAGCCCCCACTTCCAGTCTATCGGCCCCCACTGACAACCCACCCGGAACCACAACGTTGTCCACAGCTACACCGAACTGTGGACAACTCCTGTGGACAGCCCTACGACCGCTCCCCGAACCGAGCCGCCAGATACCCCTTCACCACGTACTTCGCCTCGGCGACGATCTTCTCGTCCCCGCTCGGCTCCCGCCGGAAAGCCAGCTTCATCAGCGCATCGGCGACCTCGTTCGCGATCGTGATCGCGAACCGCAGGTCCTCCACCGGCCGATCCACCTGCGTGGCCACCAGATCCGTCAGCGAATCCACGATCACCGCGTTGTTGTCGCGCGTCTCGTCGAGCAGCTGGCGGTCGATGATGTCGCCGAAGTGGACCTTCGAAAATCCCGGTACCGTCCGGTGCATCTCCAGGTAGATGTCGAGGATCGAGTCCACGACGTCCCACCAGTGCTCCGGGCCCAGCTGCTTGAGCCGCTCGTTCACCGCGCCCACGAAGCGCTCGAGGTTCCGGGCCGTCAAAGCCTGGACCACGGCTCTCTTGTCCGGGAAGAACTGGTACAGCGAACCCACGGCGACCCCGGCCCGCTTGGCGATCAAGGTCGTCGTCAGCGCGTCGTAACCGAGCTCGTCGATCAACGCCGCGCTCGCGTCGAGCATCTGCTCGACCCTCTTCGCGCTTCGCTGCTGGACCGGCTGGCGGCGTAAGGGGGTGGCTTCCGCCGGCACCTTCGCGGCCTGGATGTCGGACACGGCGCTCCTCCTCGTCTGATCTGGGACTTTATCGTGCCGACGGGCTTCCCCACGGACGAGTGAAGACCTAGTATATGAGAACTTTTCATGTTCACCCGTACGGGTGCCCTGACGAAGGGGTCAGCAGCCGGTGCAGAACCCGAACTTCCCGCCCGACTTCCTCTGGGGTGTTTCGACATCGGCGTTCCAGATCGAAGGCGCCACCAGCGAAGGTGGGCGCGGACCGTCCATCTGGGACACCTTCACCGCGACCGAGGGCAAGATCGCCCGTGGTGAACAAGCCAACGTAGCCGCCGACCACTACCACCGCTACCCCGAAGACATCGCGCTGATGGCGGAACTCGGCGTCGGGGCCTACCGGATGTCCATCGCCTGGCCGCGGATCCAGCCCGACGGGACGGGTGCGCCCAACCCCGAAGGCCTCGGCTTCTACGACAAGCTCATCGACGCCGTCTGCGAGGCCGGGATCGCTCCCGCCGTCACGCTCTACCACTGGGACACCCCCCAAGCCATCGAAGACGAGGGCGGCTGGCTCTCCCGGGCGACCGCTGAGCGCTTCGCCGAGTACGCCCGGATCCTCGGAGAGCGCTTCGCCGATCGGGTGAAACTGTGGATTCCGCTCAACGAGCCCATGGTGATGTCCATCTTCGGCTACGGCATCGGCGAGTACGCGCCCGGCAAGGTCCTGCTGCTGGACGCCATTCCCACCGCGCACCACCAGAACCTCGCGCACGGCCTCGCGATCCAGGCCCTGCGCGCCGCGGGCGCCACGAACATCGGCACGGCCAACAACCACTCGCCCATCTGGCCCGCCGATGACGACGCCCAGGACGCCGCGACCTATCTCGACGCGCTGCTCAACCGGCTCTACGCCGACCCGATGCTGCTCGGCACCTACCCCGAAGAGCTGCACCCGCACCTGCCCGCCGGGTTCGCCGACGATCTGCCTGCCATCGCGCAGCCGCTCGACTTCTACGGCATCAACTACTACGAGCCGCAGGGTGTCGCGATGCCCGGCCCCGGCAATCCGCTGCCCTTCGAGCTGCGGGACATCGAGGGTTACCCGATGACGACGAACGGTTCGCCGATCGTCCCGCACGCCCTGCGCGAACTGCTGCTGGACTTCCACCACCGCTACCAGGACAAGCTGCCGCCCATCCAGATCACCGAGAACGGCTGCAGCTTCGCCGACGAAGTCGCCGAAGACGGCGGGGTCCACGATCCCGAACGCATCGACTTCCTGCACGGTCACCTCGTCGCGCTGCGCGAGGCGATGGACGCCGGCGTCGACGTCCGTGGTTACTTCTGCTGGTCCCTGCTGGACAATTTCGAGTGGTCCAAGGGTTACGCGCCGCGCTTCGGCCTGGTGCACGTCGACTACGAGACCCTGCGGCGGACGCCGAAGGACTCGTTCCACTGGTACCGGAAGCTGGTGCGGAATGAGTGAAACGACCCAGGCGGTCCCCGAGGCGCTCGCCGAACCCACCGTGCGGGTGCGGCCCGGCTGGATGAGCCTGCTGTTCTTCGCCAACATCGCGCTCTGGCTGGGTGTCTACGCGCCCATTCAGGTGCTGCTGCCGAAGCAGGCCGAGCTGCTCGACGCCGTGAACAAGGAAACCGTGCTCGGGGTGGTGATGGGCTTCGGCGCGGCGGTGGCACTGATCGCCAACCCCGCGATCGGGCTGCTGTCCGACCGGACCTGCTCCCGGTTCGGCCGGCGGCACCCGTGGACCGTCGCCGGCGCGATCGTCGCCGCCGTCGGGCTGGGAGTGCTGGCGCTGGCGCCGACGGTCGTCGTGATGATCGTCGGCTGGTGCCTCGTGCAGGGCGGTCTCAACGGCATGCTCGCCGCGCTCATGGCGGCGTTGCCCGATCGGGTTCCGGTGCAGCAGCTCGCCGTGGTCGGCGGCCTCGTCGGCATCGCGCAGATGCTCGGCACGGTCCTGGGTGCGGTCGTGGTCGTCGTCGTGCTCGGCATGGCCGGGCTGCCGCCGGCCTACGCGGTCTGCGCGGGGATCGTCGTGATCGGTGCCGCGTTCTTCGTGCTCCGGACGCCGGACGCGCGGCTGCCGATCGAAGCCCGTCCGCCGTGGGTGCTGCGCCAGGTGCTGCGGGACTTCTGGGTGTCGCCCCGGAAGTACCCGGACTTCGCGTGGGCGTGGAGCTGCCACTTCATGATCAACCTCGGCAACGCGTTCGGCACGCTCTACCTCTTGTTCTTCCTGCAGGACGCGGTGCACTACCCGGACCCGGAAAACGGCCTGCTGATCATGATGGCGCTGTACGGCGTCGCGCTCGTCGGCGGCGCGGTGCTCGCCGGGCACTTCTCCGACAAGTCCGGACGGCGCAAGCCGTACGTCCTGGTGGCCTCCGGAGTCATGGCACTGGCCGCTTTGCTCCTGGTCCTCTGGCAGAGCTGGCCGGTCGCGCTCGCCGCGTCCCCGCTGCTCGGCGTCGGCTTCGGGGCGTACATGGCGGTCGCGCTGGCGATGTTGACGCAGGTGCTCCCCGCGGCGCAGAACCGGGCCAAGGACTTCGGCATCATCAACATCGCGAACTCGCTGCCGCAGGTGGTCGCGCCGCTGGTGACGCCGCTGGTGCTCGCCTACCTCGGCGGCTATCCGGGGCTCTTCGCGGCTTCGGCGATCGCGACGCTGCTGGCCGCGGTGCTCGTGCTGCGCGTGAAGGCGGTTCGCTAGACGTGGAACCGCGGGCCGGTGCCGGTCGGGGGAGGGGAGTGCAACGGCACCGGCCCGCGGAATTCGTGGGCCGCTCGGGCGAACAGAGCGGGTGAACCAGTGGTCCATACCGCTTGTGTTGATCAATCTAGCGGGGGATTACCGCCTGGGCTAGGCCTAACGCGGATTTTTTTCGATTAATCGCGGTGGGGACCGGGTGTTGGCCGAGGACTGGTTCGCGCTGCTCGGGGGTGCGGGCGAAACAGTCCTCGGCCGGGGCGAGTGCGGACGCGGGTCCGATGGGGCGATCGGCCGGCCGCGGCTCGCCGGTTCAGGGGGTCAGGCCGTGACCGCTCGGCGCGGGTTCACGAGCGCGTGGCGACCGGTGGTCTCGGCCGCGGTGGGCGGCGCGGGGTGGGCCGGGACGGGGCTCTTGCGGCGACCCTGCAGGCGGCGGTCCGTCGCGGACTGTTGCTGCGGGGCCAGGCCGCCGGCCACCAGGTGTTCGTGCGCGACCTGCCAGACCGAGCACGGCGCCTTGCAGCGGTGCCACCGGGTCGAGCAGGTCGGGCAGTCGCCGCGCTCGTCGGGCTCGTGCATCTTCAGCATCGCGCGCCACGCCTCGGTCAACCGGGGCAGTTCGGAGCGCGCGACCGAGACGAGCGACTGGGCGTCGGCGCGGTTCGCCAGGTCGGTCAGCATGTCGAGGCGCTCCCAGACCGCATTGCGGAGGACCTGCCCGAGTACCTGATCCATGTCAGCTCACCGTTACCTTTCCGCCATCTTGGCGGCTTCGTTGAGCGCGGCGCGCAGCTGTCCGAGCTGGCCGGACGTCAGCCGCGCGGTCTCACCGGGAGGCGAGACCAGTACCACCTGGTTGTCTTCGACGAAAACCGTCACCGCGCGTTCGCGGCTGATGAGGTCGCCGCACTGCACGCGCCACACGAGCTGACCGCCCTCGTAGTGGCGGACGCTCGCGGTGCGGGGATCCACCGCGGCGGCCGGGGTGACGGGACGGACAGCGGGGGCGGGAGAGACCATCGCCGGCCGCACGGCGCGGGTCGCCGTGCCGGCATGTCCCCCTGCGAACGAGTCCACGAACTCCACGCCCTTCTCCGCTCTGTCAAAAGTGTCCGAAGATGCCTTCTGCAACATCGCCTTGTCACGACGCTGCGGTTTTCGTAGCTCTCCGTGATCGCTACCGGTGTGCGGCCGGTGACGGAGATCTGACAACTACAGTGAGGTGAAACCGAGTGCGATAGAAGGTGAAACCGGCGTCATAGCGGTGACTGGGCTCGGTTCCACGGTAAGCGGTCAGCGGACTTCGCCCCGACCGATCAGGGCACCAGTTCGGCTGTTCACACGGTTCCGCAGGTTTGCCTACGCTGTTTCACAGACGCCCGACCGGACAGTGGAGGGGGCGCGATGGACGCCAGTAACGGTGGCAGTGCCGAAGCCCGGCAGAGCCACGCAGTTCCCGCTGACGCGTGGGAGCAGCCGGAGATGAGAACGGCTCTCGCGTCGCGCGAGATCAGCGCCGTTTACCGGCTCCTGCGCAAGCACGGTGTCTCGCAGCGCCAGATCGCCGCGATGACCGGCCAGTCCCAGTCCGAGGTGTCGGAGATCCTCAAGGGTCGCCAGGTCATGGCCTACGACGTGCTCACGAGGATCGCCGACGGCCTGGGCGTCCCCCGTGGGTACATGGGCCTCGCCTACGACGAGGCCACGGCGATACGGGTCGTCGGCTCCGCCGACGGCCAGCAGGCTGAGGAGGACGAGTCCGTGAAGCGACGGAGGTTCCTCGCGCACGCTGCCCAGGTCACGATGGGTGCGGCGGTGTTCGGTCCGGAATCGGGCACCTGGGCGGCCGGGCCGGCCAGGACGCCGGCGCCCGGGCGCATCGGCATGACCGACGTCCGCCAGGTCGAAGCCGCGACGCGGGCGCTGCGGGCGCTCGACTACCAGTACGGCGGCGGGTTCTGCCGCGACGCCGTGGTGGCCCAGCTGTCCTGGGGCCAGCAGATGCTCGAGGCGCACGGCACGGAAATCGTCAAGAACCGGCTGTACGTCGCGCTCGCCGACCTCCACTCGCTGGCCGGCTGGACCTCCTTCGACACCGGTCTGATGGACTCCGCCCGCGGCCACTTCGCGAACGCGCTGGACCTGGCCAAGCAGGGCGAAAACCATCCGCTGGTGGCCAACGTGCTCTACCGCATGGGCCGCGTCTACCTGCACCAGGACGCCCCGAACGACGCGCTGAAGCTGTTCCAGCTGGGCCAGATCGCCGCTCAGGAAAGCGGTTCCGAGCTGGCCGTCTCCGTGCTCTGCGCGAACGAGGCCTGGGCCTACGCGATGATGGGCAACGAAGAGCAGGCGGTGAAGCTGCTCGGCCGGAGCAAGGACGAGTTCGAGCGCGCCAACCTGGCCGAAGCCGAGTCGTGGGTCAAGTTCTTCACCGAGACCGACGTCTACGCCATGGTCGGCACCGTCCACACCGTCCTCGCGCAGAAGAACGCCGAGCACACGAAGTACGCGATCCCGGCGCTGACCAGGGCCGTCGAGTCCTACGACGACGAGATGGCCCGCTCCAAGACGTTCATGCTGAGCGCGCTCGCCACCAACCACCTGCTGGACGGCGACCTCGACCACGGCGCCAAGGTCGGCGGCAAGGCCATCGACTGCGCCGAGGGCATCAAGTCGGAGCGGGTCAAGGACCGGATGCGGCCCCTGCAGGAAGAGGCCGAGCGCCGCCGCAACAACGCCGACGCCCGTGACCTCGCCGACCGCCTCCACGCTTTCTACGCCGCCTGACCCCGAGAGCGCCGGCGCGGTTTTGGACGGCCGGTTCACCTCGGGGAAGCTGCGTGGCGTGCTGGCCGAGACCTGCTCGCTGCTGGGCTTCGACCCGGCGGGCGCGCGGTTGCTGCGGTTCACCAACAACGCGGTGTACGCGCTGGTCAGCGCGCCTTTCGTGGTCCGGATCGTCGGCTCGACGCAGCTGCGGCACCGGGTCGGCACGGTCGTGCGGGTGGCCCGGCACTTCGAACGCCACGGCGTCCCCGCGATCCGGCTCCTCGGCGACGTCGAGCAGCCCCTGGAGGTCGGCGGGCACCTGGTGACCGTGTGGCACCAGGTGCCGAGCATCGGCCGGGCGGCGACGTCGGTCGACCTGGCCCGGCTGCTGCGCCAGGTGCACGCCCTGCCCCCGCCGCCGGGCCTCGCCGAGTGGGCGCCGTTCGCCGCGGTGCGGGCCCGGGTGTCCGACGCCGAAGAGATCAGCGACGCCGACCGCGAGTTCCTGCTCGACCGCTGCGCCGAACTCGAAGCCGAGCTGGCCGAGCTGGAGTTTCCGCTGCCCAGGGGTCTGGTCCACGGCGACGCGTACCCCGGCAACGTCATCCCCGGGCCGGACGGGCCGGTGCTCTGCGACTTCGACTCCTCGTGCGTCGGCCCGCCGGAGTGGGACCTGACGCCGCTGGCGGTCGGCCGTGAGCGGTTCGGCGACCCGCAGGTGGCGTACCGGACGTTCGCCGCGGCGTACGGCTTCGACGTGACGTCCTGGCCCGGGTTCGCCGTGCTCCGCGGCATCCGGGAGCTGAAGCTGACGACGAGCGTGCTGCCCATCCTGCGCAGCCGGCCGCAGGTGCGGCCCGAGCTCTTCCGCCGTCTGGACGACCTTCGGAACGGCCGGACGGACGTGCGCTGGACGCGTTACCGCTGACCGTCATCTGTCACTTGGTGTGATCGACACCACAGACTGCACGTGCATTCGCCGACTGCAAATGACCGTTCGTCGCATCCAAAAGGCGGTCAGCTCTGGGTAGAAAGTTCGGCTCGACCGGTCACCCCCAATGGATGCCGGATCATCCCAATGCGCAAGTTGCAGCTACTCGCCGTGACTTCGGACCGGGTCCTACCTGCGACGACGGTTCAGGAGGCGACGACCGGCGCGCGGGTCAGCACGACGGCGAACCCGAACGCCAGACCCATCACGGTCAGCTCGAGCGTCGCCCAGGCGGCGAGCGCCGTGCGGTCGTGCCGGACGATCCGCGGCATCAGGCGCCAGCGGACGTTCGCGCCGAGCAGCGCGATGGCGCCGGTGCAGACGAGCTTCAGGACGAGCAGCTGCCCGTACGGCGTCGTGAAGATGGCCGCCCAGAAGCCGATGGTCGGGTTGAGCGAGATCTCGATCAGGCCGTTGAACAGCCCGGTGGCGGCGGAGATGACCAGGCAGAGGGTCGCGAGCTTGGAGAACCGCGGCAGCGCGTGCGCCAGCAGCGTCCGGTTCGCCACCAGGAGCACGGTCATCGCGCCGAGGCCGCCGGTCCAGGCGACCGCGCTCATGACGTGCAGCTCCATCGAGATCATCGTGTAGTCGTGGTAGTTCCAGTTCGACGCGTGCCCGGTGACCGGCAGCGGCAGCAGTGCGAACAGACCGAGCCCGACGCGGACCTCGGCGGGCACCTTCTCGCCGAACCGCAGCGCCAGCGCGCCGATGCCGGCGTGGACGAGCGCGAGCGCGGCGACGATGACCAGCGCCTTCCCGGCGCCGACGTCGGCGATGTACTGCCCGATGTCCGACGGCGCGAGCGTCGGCGAACCCGGCTTGTACTCCGCGGTCTGCAGGATCAGCGCGACGACCGCGGTGGTGGCCCAGACGAGCGCGGCCGCGACGCCGGCCGGGCGGGCCAGCCGCATGACCGGTTCGGTCAGCTTCGGCCGGTCGTAGCCGACGAGCACGGACAGCAGCGCCAGCCCGATCGTGGTGACCGCGGCGAGGTCGAGCAGGACCCGGACGACCGGGATGCCGGCCGAGACCACCGCGTCGGGCTGCACCACACCGGGGACCGGGGTGGTGGCGGTCAGCGCGACACCGATGAGGGCGCCCAGCAGGCCCGCCGTCACGACGCAGAGCAGTGTCGAGTAGCGGACCTTCGTGGTGGCCTCGGCCTGGGTCATCAGTTCTTCTCTTCGATCTTGCCGCCGGAGCGCAGCGCCACGGTCAGCCCGATCGCCAGCAGCACGACGGCGCCGGCGATCCAGACCCAGATCGGCACGCCGGTGGACGACGACTGCTGCGGGGACGCCGACGCGGAGCCGCCGGGCGACCTCGCCGCGTCGACGGTGGCCGGTGTGCCGGTGCCCGCGGCCGTCAGCGTGAAGCTGAGCTCACCGGTCACCGGGTGGCCGTCCGCGGACAGCACCCGGTAGCCGACGGTGTACTTGCCGGCCGGGCCGAGCGGCCGCAGCGGCGCGCTGATGACGTTGTTCACCACCGTGATCGGCCCCTCGGCCCACTGGCCGCCGCCGGGTCCGGTCACCGCGATCTGGTTGACGTCCGCGCCCTGCACGTACTGGTCGAAGGTCAGGCTGATCTTCGCCGGCCCGGCGGCGACGGACGAGCCGTTCGCCGGGTCCGAAGAGATCAGCACGTTGTGCGCCAGCGCCGGAGTGGCCGTGCCGAGCACGGCCACTCCGGTCAACGCCAGCGCGAGGAGGGCCCTGCGCATTTAGCTGTTGCCTCCCGACTTGGCCGTGGCCTTGCGGGCCCGGATGGTCGCGCCGGCCCCGACGCCGAGGCCGATGGCGCCGACGAGCAGGCCGGCCCCGCCGAGCCAGCGCGCCGTGTTGTCGGATGCCGCCGCGGCTTCAGTGTGCTCCCCGGTGGTGGCCGCGGTGTTCGCGGCCATCCCGTGCTCGTCGCCTTCCGACTTGGCGGCCAGCTTCACGGCCGGCGTCGGGTGCTCCGGCTCCTCGCCGTTCGCCGGGGTCGGCTGGTTCCAGTCGACGACCTTGCCGTCGCTGTAGGTCTGGTGGGCCGGGAACTCGACCTGGTCCACGTTGCTCGGCAGCGGCCCGAAGCTCACCGCGAACTCCTGGTAGTCGGTGGCCTTGAGCTCGCTGCCCGGCTGCGCGGTCCAGGTGACCGCGGTGACGGCTTCGGTGATCTGCGTCCCGTTGTCCTTGGTGATCGGGGTGGGCAGCTTCGACTTCGTCACCTGAGCGGTCCAGCCGGGGACCGGCTTGGTCCGGACCGAGCCGATGCCGTAGTCCGCCTTGAAGTCGACGGCGACCTTCGTGGTGGTGATCGGGTCCTTCTCCTCGCTCGGCACGCGGAAGACGATCGCCGCGTAGCCGCCCTTCGTGGGCTGCGGGCCGTAGACGTTGGCCGTGACGTGCGCGGACGCGACGCCGGCGCCGAGGAGACCGGCGACACCGATGGTGGCGGCGAGGAAACCGGCGCGCTTGAAGACGTGCTGGGACATGGGTTCACTCCTGATGAACTCAAGAAAAGGGGACGGCTCGGTTCGGGGACCGGCCGTTTTCGGGGACGAGCTGGGGTTCAGGAGTGGGCGGGCGGGCCACGCCGCCCGCGGATCCGGCGCAGGTCGACGCCGACGAGGTGGTCCGGGCCGGTCACGCGGGCCGGGACGAGCGCGGGGGCCGCGGACGGCACCGGCAGCGGGGTGAGCAGCCGCGGCAGGATCGCGCGCAGCACGGCCAGCACCGTGAGGAGCATCGTGTCCGCGCGGGCGAGCAGCAGGGCGGTGAGCACGGTCGCGATCGCGTGCGCGGCGATCATGCCGAACCCGGTGGGTCCCGGCATGGCGTACATGTCGTGGTGGCCGGCGAGCGTGGTGAGCAGCAGGTGCATCACCAGCTGGGCGACGCCGAGCAGGGTGATCGTGGCGAGCGGCCCGCGCGCCTTGCGGGCGAGCGCGGCCGCGGTCCAGCCGAACAGGCCGGTGAGCAGGAGGGTCATCGCCGGATCCGGCAGCCCGCCGTCGGCGATCCGGTGTGCGGTCACGGAAAGTGCCGCGGTGCTCACGGCGAGCAGTGTGCCGCGGGTAGCTCCGAGCACGGCGGGACGCCGTACCGGATCGCTCATGAAGAGCAGCCTAGGGGACCCGCTCCGCTGTGAGCGGGTGATCCCGGGAACTGAGCACACACCGAGTTCACGTCCCGCATCGCGCGCTGGTTCAGGCGATTTGTTGCCGATCTCCGGCCGGTAGGCCACGGTGGGCCGAAGACCGGGGTTTGGACCGGTCGTGCCGTGGGTACTGAGCCGTCGGTCAGGAACTAGCCCGTTCGGGTGAAGCCGGCGCGAAGGGCGGGAGAGCGGACACGGATGAACCTCTTCGACTACATCTCCGACCGGGCGAGCAAGCTGTGGCTGGAGGCCTACCTGCACACCAGCATGGTGGTGCAGTGCACGATCATCGCCGCGGTCCTCGGCGTGCTGATCGGGGTCGCGGTGTACCGCAGCCCGATCGGCTCGGCGGTGGCCACGGCGCTGGCGAGCACGATCCTGACGGTCCCGTCGTTCGCCCTCCTGGGCCTGCTGATCCCCCTCTCGGGGCTCGGTCCGACGACCGCCGTGATCGCGCTGGTGCTCTACGGCCTGCTGCCGATCGTCCGGAACACCATCGTCGGGCTCGACGGCGTCGACCCGGCGGTCACCGACGCCGCCCGCGGCATCGGGATGAGCCGCTTCGGCGTGCTCACCCGGGTCGAGCTGCGGCTGGCCTGGCCGGCGATCCTCACCGGCATGCGGGTGGCCACGCAGATGCTGATGGGCATCGCCGTGATCGCCGCCTACGCGAAGGGCCCCGGCTTCGGTGCCGAGGTCTTCTCCGGGCTCACGAACGCGGGGAGCACGAACTCCCTCAACCAAGCCGTCACCGGCACGGTCGGGGTGGTCATCCTCGCCCTGCTCCTCGACGGCGTCTACGTCCTGATCAAGCGCTTCACCGTCTCAAGGGGTGTCCGTGGCTGAGAACGAGGAAGTCTCCGGCGTCGAGATCGAGCTGGAGCACGTGACCAAGCGGTACCCCGGCACCCGCTCGGCGGCGGTCGACGACTTCTCGATGGTCGTGCCCGCGGGCAAGATCGTCGTCTTCGTCGGCCCGTCCGGCTGCGGCAAGACCACGACCATGCGGATGATCAACCGGCTGGTCCAGCCGACGTCGGGCAAGATCACCATCGGCGGCGAGGACGCGCTGAAGCTCGACGTCGACACGCTGCGCCGGCGCATCGGCTACGCCATCCAGCAGGCGGGGCTGTTCCCGCACTTCACCGTCGCGCAGAACATCGCGGTGGTGCCGGGCCTGCTCGGCTGGGACAAGAAGAAGGTCAACGACCGGGTCGAGGAGATGATGGACCTGGTCGGGCTGGACCCGGCCGACTTCCGCGACCGCTTCCCGCGCCAGCTCTCCGGCGGCCAGCAGCAGCGCGTCGGAGTCGCGCGGGCGCTGGCCGCGGACCCGCCGGTGCTGCTGATGGACGAGCCGTTCGGCGCGGTCGACCCGATCACCCGCGGCAACCTGCAGGACGAACTGCTGCGCCTGCAGAGCGAGCTGAAGAAGACGATCGTGTTCGTCACGCACGACTTCGACGAGGCCGTCAAGCTGGGCGACAAGATCGCGGTGCTCGGCAACCAGTCGACGATCCTGCAGTACGACACGCCCGAAGCGATCCTGGCGAACCCGGCGGACGACACGGTCGCGGGCTTCGTGGGCGCGGGTGCGTCGCTGAAGCAGCTGACGTTGCTGCGCGTCCGCGACGTCGAGCTCCAGCAGGACGCGCTGACGGCGACGGTGTCCGACGACCCGGTCGAGATCCGCAAGAAGCTCGAAGACCAGCGCAAGCACTTCGCGCTGGTGCTGGACGCGCGCCGCCGTCCGACGCGCTGGGTGCACACCCGCGAGCTGACCCCGGGGGCTTCGCTGGCCACCGCGGGCAAGCCGCTGCGCGACGTCGTCAGCCTGCAGTCGACGCTGCAGGACGCGCTCGAGGCGATGCTCGCCGAGGGCGGCTCGGTGCCGGTCACCGGCGCGCGCGGCGAGTACGCGGGCACCATCCAGCTGGACACCGTGATCGCGACGATTCAGCAGTTGCGCGAGGAGCACACGAACGACGAAGAGGTGCCGGCATGACGACGGCCGCCGTCGACACCGGCTACAGCACCGATTCCGGCTCGAAACGCGCGGAGCGCGTCCGGCTGCTCGCCCAGCCGATCGTGGTGCTGGTGATCGTCGCGGTGACCCTGGTCGCGGTGTTCTCCAGCGGCCTGAACGCGACGGAGAGGGAGACGCTCAACGCGCCGACCCTGCTCACCGCGTTGTGGGACCACGTGCTGATGACGCTCGTCGTGACGGCGATCGTCGTGCTCGTGGCGGTACCGCTCGGGGTGGTCGTGACGCGGCCGTGGGCGCGCTTCCTGGCGCCGATCTTCCTGGCCCTCGCGAACATCGGCCAGGCCGCGCCCGCGCTGGGCGTGCTGGTGCTGTGGTTCATCGTCACCGGCGCGACCGGCGGGATCTGGGTGGCGGCGCTGCCGCTGGCGTTCTATTCGCTGCTGCCGGTGCTGCGGAACACGATGGTCGGCATCCAGCAGGTCGACCCGGCCCTGATCGACGCGGGCCGCGGCATCGGGATGTCGGCGGGCGCGGTCCTCTGGCGCGTCGAGCTCCCGCTGGCCGTCCCGCTCATCCTGGCCGGCCTGCGCACGTCCCTGGTGCTGGCGGTCGGCACGGCGACGTTCGGCATGTTCGTCAACGCCGGCGGCTTCGGGCTGCTGATCGACACCGGCTACAAGCTCAACCTGACCTCGGTCCTGGTGACCGGCTCGGTGCTGGCCGTGGCCCTGGCGCTGCTGGTCGACTGGCTGGGCGCGGTCGCCGAACAGTACTTCGGACCGAAGGGGCTGCGATGAAACTCCGGCGACTGGCCGTCGTGGCGCTGCTGGGCCTGACGTTGTCCTCCTGCGGGCTGACGGTCAACCAGGCGGTGCCGTACGACATCAAACCGGGCTCGATCCAGCCGATCCCGGCCCTGCAGGGCGTGAAGGTGACGGTGGGGTCCAAGGACTTCACCGAGAACATCATCCTGGCGTACATGGCCGAGATGGCCCTGACGGCCGCGGGCGCGGACGTCGTCGACCTGTCGGACATCAAGGGGTCGAACTCGTCGCGGCAGGCGCTGCTGTCCGGGCAGACGGACGTGACGTGGGAGTACACGGGCACGGGCTGGATCAACTACCAGGGCAACGAGCTCCCGGTGCCAGGCGGCGAGAAGGCCCAGTACGAGGCCACCGCCAAGGCGGACGCGGAGAAGTTCGGCGTCACCTGGCTCAACTATTCGCCGCTGAACGACCAGTACGCGTTCGCGGTGACGGAGAAGTACGGCGCGGACAACAACCTGAAGACGACGTCGGACCTGGCGGCGTTCATCAAGCAGAAGCCGGACCAGGCGGTGTTCTGCCTGGAGACGGAGTTCACCAGCCGCCAGGACGGCTTCCCGGCGGCGGTCAAGGCGTACGGCTTCCAGAACCCGACGGTGAAGAACTTCGGCATCGGCACGATCTACTCGGCGGTGGCGAGCGGCACCTGCCCGGTCGGCGAGGTCTTCACGACGGACGGCCGCATTTCGGGGCTGAACCTGCGGGTGCTGGAGGACGACAAGAAGGCGTTCCCGCAGTACAACGCGGTGGCGACGCTGCGCACGGAGTGGCTGAACCAGCACCCGGAGGTGCGCGGCCCGCTGGAGAAGGTCAGCGCGGCGATCGACAACGAGCAGATGGTCGAGCTTTGCAAGCAGGTGGATGTCGACGGCCAGGACGCGGGCAAGGTGGCCCACGACTGGATGGTCAAGAAGGGCTTCATCCAGTAGCCCGCGGGGGCGCCCCCCGTTTTCGACTCTACCGGCCGGCACCGACAGTTTCCGCGGTGCCGGCCGGTGCGGTCAGAGCCCCAGCCGGTTCAGCAACTGCCCCTCGAGCCGCTCCAGCTCGCCGGCCACCGCCCGGTGGACCGACTTCCGCCGCGCCGCCGGCATGCGCTCCGCCGCCCGCACCGAAGCCGACAGCTGCTCCAACGTCCCCATCGCGTCGCGCGCGAAATCCTGGTCCGCCGTCGACGCCTTCTCCGACTTCTGCAGGTCCTGGCAGCCCTCGGCCACCCCCGCGATCCGGGCGTGCAGAGCCGCGCCCCGGCCGGTGTACTCGCCCAGCCGGTCGACCGAGACCCCCAGCTTGCGCGCCTGGTAGCGGTCGTACGCCTCCCGGGCCGCGCCCGCCGCGCGCACCGCCAGCGGTGCCACCACCGGAATCACCGCCGGGCCGAGCACCTTCGCCACCGCGACCGCGTTCTTCGCCCTCTTAGGGGTGAACCTGGCTTCACCCTCGACCTTGGCCTTGCGCGCCATGGCACCTCCTGCGACGTGTCGAGGTCGAACTTACTGGTCGCCTGGGTGGCGGGCATGTCGGCTCGGCGGTGGGAATCTAGAGTGATCTCCATGAACACCGAGGTGGTACTCGACGCGGGCGCGGTCAGCCGCTGCCGTCGGCGCGTGCACCTCGAACACGACCCCGCGATGCGCGAGGTACCGCTTTCCCCGCCCGACCCCACCGCGCAGCAGCGGATCGACGACGCCACCGCCCACCGCGAGGACATCGTCGCCCGGTTGATGGCCGCCAACGACGACCACTGGGTGAAGATCGGGCGTGACCTGCCCGCCCACGAGCGCGTCGAGCAGACGCTGCAGGCCTTCGCCGACGGTGCCCGCTACATCTGGGGTGCGCTGCTGCCGGTCGACACCGCCGGGCACCGGCGGGGCGGCATCGACCTGCTCGTGCGCAGCGGCCGCGGGTACGTCCCGGTGCTCGTCGTGCGGCACCGCATCACCGACCGCGGGGCCGGCGCGATCGTCACCGCGCTGACCGATCTCGACCCGGGGCACCGGAAAGCCGACGAAGGCCGCAAGGTCCGGTCGCAGCCGCGCGACCAGCTCCGGCTCGTGCACATCCGCCGCATGCTGCAGACGCTCGGGCAGGCCGACGAGAGCCTCACGCTCGGCGGGGTCATCGGGCTCGACGCCGACGTCGTCGTCTGGCACGACCTGACCGCGGGCACCTGGCCCGGCGGCCGCAACGCGCTCACCGAGTACCAAGCCCGGTTCGCTGACCGGCTCGCCATCGCCTCCGCCGCCGCGAACGGCGAGGAGCCGCTCGCCGAGCCTTCGCGCGTCCTGGAGTGCCGTCGCTGCCCGTGGTGGCCGACGTGCGAGGTCGTGCTCACCGAAACCCGGGACGTCAGCCTGGTCGTCCGCGGCGAGGACGCCGTCGAGCTGCGCCGGGCCGGTGTGTCCACTGTGGACAAGCTGGCCGCGCTCGACCCGGCGGGCGAGCCGCCGGAGGTGAACTGGACCGGCGTCACCTTCCCGGACGCCGTCGTGCTCGCCCGGGCCTGGCTGGCCGACCTCACGCTGGTGCGCCGCGTCGACCGGGTCGTGGTGCCGCGCGCCGACGTCGAGGTCGACGTCGACATGGAGAGCTTCGGCGACGCCGGCGCGTACCTCTGGGGCTGCCTGCTCACGGGGGCCGACATCGGTGTCACGCCGGGGTACCGCGCCTTCGCGACGTGGGACCCGCTGCCCACCGACGACGAGGCCCGGTCCTTCGCCGAGTTCTGGGCCTGGCTCACCGACGTCCGCGAGCGCACCGAAGCGGCGGGCCTGACTTTCCGCGCCTATTGCTACAACGCGCTCGCCGAGAACCGCTGGCTTTTCGGCTCGGTCGAGCGCTTCGGCGACCACCCCGGCGTCCCGTCGAAGAAGGACATCCAGTCCTTTGTGGATTCCGAGCAGTGGGTGGACCTCTTCCGCAGCGTCACCGACCAGTTCCTGTGCTCCCACGGCAAGGGCCTGAAGGTGATCGCCCCGGTGGCCGGCTTCTCCTGGCGCGACCCGGAGGCGGGCGGCGAGGCGTCGATGCGCTGGTACCGCGACGCGGTGGGCATGGACGGCGAGAAACCGGACGACGACCAGCGCGAACGGCTCCTGCGCTACAACGAGGACGACGTCCTCGCGACGCGCGCGCTGCGCGAGTGGATCGACGCCCGGGCGCAGGCCGAAGTGCCGTACATGTTCGATCTCTGAGTAGTTCGCCGACTAAGACACTTGCCAACTGGCGCGCCTTCGGTCATACTCGTCTGCGAGTACTCGTAGCCGAGGAGTCGCGATGAAACGGCGGAAGGTCGCCAACGTCCTGGGGCTGGCCGTCCTCTCCGTCGTGCAGGAACGCCCCATGCACCCGTACGAAATGGCGGCCGTGCTCAAGCAGCGCGGCAAGGACGCCGACATGCCGATCAAGTGGGGCTCGCTCTACACCGTCGTCGCCAACCTCGAGAAACACGGCTTCGTCGAGGCGGTCGAGAGCGTGAAGGACGGCGGACGCCCCGAGCGGACCGTCTACCGGATCACCCCGGCCGGGCGCGCGGAGTTCGAGGACTGGGTCCGCGAGCTCGTCGGCACGCTCGACCGGGAACCGCCGCGGTTCAAGGCCGGGCTGTCGATGATCGGCGTCCTCGGCCCGGACCAGGCGATCAGCCGATTACGGGAGCGGCTGGAGCAGCTCGGCGAACGCGCGGAGGCGCACCGCGCGGCGCTCGAACAGCTGCGGCCGCTCCTGCCGCGGTTGTTCCTGGTGGAGGTCGAGTACGACCTCGCGATGACGGAAGCCGAGGCGCGCTGGGTGCGCGGCTTCCTCGAAGAACTGACCACCGGCGCCCTGCCCGGCCTCGATGCCTGGCGGCGCTACCACGAAACCGGCGAACTCCCGGACGACCTGGGGGAGTTCGTGGAGAGGTAGGAACCGATGGAAACGACCCGCAAGCACAAGGTGCCCGAGATGGAGGGCTTCCAGGCCCGCTGGTACGCCAAGAACCGCGGCACCGAAGCCCAGCTCGTGCAGTACCGGCGGCAGGCGGCCGAGGTCACCGCGGGCTGGCCCGAAGGCGCCGAAGTCCTGGAGGTGGCGCCCGGCCCCGGCTTCTTCGCCGTGGAGCTGGCCAAGCGCGGCTTCCGCGTCACCGGGCTCGACATCAGCCACACCATGGTCGAGATCGCCCGGGAGAACGGCGCCGGTCTCGACGTCGACTTCCGGCAGGGCGACATCACGCACGCGCCGTTCGAACCAGGGACGTTCGACTACCTGGTCTGCCAGGCCGCGTTCAAGAACTTCCGCCAGCCGGTGGCGGCGCTGAACGAAATGCACCGCGTGCTGCGCCCGGGCGGCTACGCGGTGATCCACGACCTCAACCACGAGGCCACCGGCGCCGACATCGATCGCGAGGTGGCCGGGATGAACCTGGGCGCGATCAGCGGCTTCACCACCCGGCAGGCGCTGGCGTGGCTGCGGCGCCGGGCGTTCACGCGCGAGCAGTTCGAGGCGCTGGCCGCGGAAAGCGCCTTCGGCGGCTGCTCGGTCACCGCCGACGGCATCGGCCTGGAGATCCGGCTGACCCGCTGAAACCGACCGCCGGGGCACGGGAGCGTGCCCCGGCGGTTCAGGTCAGCGCGGGGCCATCCGCAGCGAGCCGTCCATCCGGACCACCTCGCCGTTCAGGTAGTCGTGGTCGATGAGCGACAGCGCGAGCTGCGCGTACTCGTCCGGCCGCGCGAGCCGCTTCGGGAACGGGACGCCGGCCGCGAGCGACGCGCGGAACTCGTCGCTGACCGTGGCGAGCATCGGGGTGTCGACGATGCCCGGCGCGATGGTCAGCACGCGGATGCCGTGCGAGGCCAGGTCGCGGGCCGCGGGGAGCGTCATGCCGACGACGCCGCCCTTGGACGACGAGTAGGCGACCTGCCCGATCTGGCCGTCGAACGCGGCGATGGACGCGGTGTTGATGATGACGCCGCGGGCGTCGTCCTCGAGGGGCTCGGTCTTCGCGATCGCCTCGGACGCGATGGTCAGCACGTTGAACGTGCCGATCAGGTTGATCTGGATGACCTTCGCGTACAGCGCGAGGTCGTGGCGGCCCTTCTTGGACAGGATCCGCGCGGACGGCCCGATGCCGGCGCAGTTCACCACGGTCCGCAGCGGCACCCCGGAGCCGGCCGCGGTCGCGACGGCGGCCTCGACCTGCTCGACGTCGGTGACGTCCGCTTCGACGTAGGTGATGCCCTCGACCTGCTCGGCCTTCTCGATGGACGACGCCAGGTCCAGCGCGAACACCCGCGCGCCCCGGGCCGCCAGGGCCTTCGCCGTCGCCCCGCCGAGGCCGGACGCGCCCCCGGTGACGAGCGCCGCGGTGCCGTTGATCTGCATCTGTGCCGTTCCCTTCGTGTTCACGTTCGCGGACCCAGGTTAACGCTCGTTCGCATCCGGGGTTCGTGTCTTCGCTCACCGCTTCCGGGTACGACCGGTTCCGTTAGCGTCGTGGTCACGTCCGGCTGTCACCTTCAGCAGCATGACGCCAGCTCGCATCGTGGTGGTAGGAACCGGATACGTCGGCTTGACCACGGGGGCCTGCCTGGCCAGTCTCGGGCATTTCGTCACCTGCGTGGACGTCGACCGCGCGAAGGTCTCCCGGCTGGCCGCCGGCCGCGTCGACATCCTCGAACCCGGGCTCGCCGACCTCGTGCACCGCGGGGTCGCGGCCGGGCGCCTCCAGTTCGTCGTCGGCGCGCGGGACGCGGTCCGCCACGCGCAGGCGGTGTTCCTCTGCGTGCCGACGCCGATGGGTGCCGGCGGCTCCGCCGACCTGCGTGCGGTCGAGGCGGTGACGGCCGAGATCGGCGACGTCCTGCCCGCCGGCTGCGCGCTGGTCACCAAGTCGACCGTGCCGGTCGGCACGTCGAAGCGGATCCAGGCGCTGGTCGGCCGCACCGACGTGCCGGTCGTCTCCAACCCCGAATTCCTCCGCGAAGGCACCGCGGTCGCGGACTTCCTCGGCCCGGACCGGATCGTCGTCGGCTCGGACGACCTCGCCGCCGCACGCTGGGTCGGCGAGCTGTACGCCGAGCTCGACGCGCCGGTCGTCGTCGCCGACGCCGCCAGCGCGGAGCTGGTCAAGTACGCCGCGAACTGCTACCTCGCGCTGAAACTGTCCTACGTCAACTCGATCGCCGAGCTGTGCGAACGGCTCGGCGCGGACATCGACCTCGTCACCGAGGGCATGGGCTACGACCGGCGGATCGGCCGGACGTTCCTCAAGCCCGGCCCCGGCTGGGGCGGTTCCTGCCTGCCCAAGGACACCAGCGCGCTGGTCAAGGTGGCCGAGTCGGTCAACTACGACTTCACGATGCTGACCTCGGCCATCGACGAAAACCTCGCCCAGCGCGACCGGATCGTCGCGAAGATCGCCGGCGCGGTCGGCGGGACGCTGGCCGGCGCCCGGATCGGCGTGCTGGGCCTGGCGTTCAAGGCAGGCACCAACGACCTGCGCGACTCGCCCGCGCTCGCCGTCTCGTCGGTGCTGTGCGCGCTGGGCGCCGAGCTGATCGCCTACGACCCGGCGGTCGACGGCGAGATCGCCGGGATGACCGTCGTCGACGACGCCTACCAGGTCGCGAAGGACGCGGACGCCGTCGTCGTGCTCACCGAATGGGCCGAGTTCAAGCACCTCGACTGGGCCGCGATGGCCGACCTCATGGAGGGCATCGACGTCGTCGACACGCGGAACATGCTCGACCCGCGGGTGATCGTGGACGCCGGGCTGTCCTGGCAGGGCGTCGGGCGGCCGCGGGCGGCGGCGCGAATCAAGGTTTCCTGACTCCGCCCGGCCCGCTAGGGTGATCGGCACGGCATCGCGTGTCGGTCACCGGCTGGGTGAGACATGGAGGTGGCGGGAGTGCCCTGGAGGCATTTCAACCGTGTCGGTATCCGTTTCCGTTGAATTGAACCATCTGATCGTCCCGTCCCGGAACAACCGGGAATCCGCCGAATTCCTGGCAAACCTGCTCGGCCTCGAAGTCGGGGAAGAGTGGGGTCCGTTCATCCCCGTCGAGACGCGCAACGGCGTCCGGCTGGACTTCGCGAGCGTCCCCGAGGCGGACCTCCGCCTGCAGCACTACTGCTTCCTGGTCCCCGAAGACGACTTCGACGCCGTCTTCGCGCGGCTCGTCGAAACGGGCGTGACCTATTTCGCCGATCCGCAGATGAAGCAGGTCGGCGAAATCAACCACAACCACGGCGGCCGTGGCGTCTATTTCCTCGATCCCGGCGGCAACGGGATGGAAATCATCACGCAGCCGTACGAGCCCGAGCGGCGGCGTCCGGCGGCTTGGTAATTCGTTAGCGTTGCGTACTATCGGGGCATGTTCACGACGAGGCCGGAGCTGACCGGCACCTTCGGGATGGTGGCATCGACGCACTGGCTGGCTTCGGCCACCGGGATGGCGGTGCTGGAGGACGGCGGCAACGCGTTCGACGCGGCGGTCGCGGCCGGCTTCGTCCTGCAGGTCGCCGAGCCGCACCTGTGCGGCCCGGCCGGCCAGGTGCCCGGCCTCTTCGTGACGGCGAACGATCCGACCCCGCGGGCGCTGGCCGGCCAAGGCCCGTCGCCCGCGGGGGCCACGCCCGAGCACTTCGCCTCCCTGGGCCTGGACCTGATCCCGGGCAGCGGCCTGCTCCCGGCGACCGTCCCGGGCGCGTGGGACGGCTGGCTCCTGCTCCTGCGCGACTATGGAACGAAGCCGCTGCGCGAGGTGCTGAAGTACGCGATCGGCTACGCGCGGGGCGGCGTCCCGCTGGTGTCGCGGGTCGGCGACACGATCAGCGCGGTCTCCCGCCTGTTCACCGAGCACTGGCCGACGTCGGCGGCGCTGTGGCTGCCGGACGGCAAGCCTGCGTCCGGCCTGCACCGCAATCCCGCGCTGGCCGACACCTGGGAGCGGCTGCTGCGTGAGGCGGAGGCCGTCTCGGGCCGCGAAGCCCAGATCGACGCCGGACGCCGGGCTTGGTCGCAGGGCTTCGTCGCGGAGGCGATCGAGGAGTTCAGCCGCCAGGCGTTCCGCGACGACTCCGGCCGCGACCACGCGGGCCTCCTGACCGGCGACGACCTGGCGTCGTGGTCGGCGACGTACGAGGACTCGGCGTTCGTGGACGTCGGCGACCGGCGCCTGGTCAAGATGGGCGGCTGGACGCAGGGGCCGGCCCTGCTGCAACAGGTGCTGCTCCTGCACGGCTTCCGCGACGAACTGTCCTATGTGGATGGAATCCCGACGGAACGCACGGTGCACTTGGCGACCGAGGCGGCGAAGCTGGCCTTCGCGGACCGCGAGGCCTGGTACGGCGACACCGACGTGCCCTTGGACGTGCTGCTTTCGGCGTCCTACACGGACGCCCGGCGGGCCCTGATCACCGACACCGCGTCCCCCGAACTGCGCCCGGGCGACGCCCGCGGCCCGGCCCGGCTCCCGGCGATCCTGGACTCCCTGCAGGGCATCGAAGCGGGCGGCGGCGCCACGGGCGAGCCGACGGTCGGCCCCCAAGGCCAGACCCGCGGCGACACGGTCCACCTCGACGTCGTCGACGCGGCGGGCAACCTGGTTTCCCTGACCCCGTCGGGCGGCTGGCTGCAGTCGAGCCCGACCATCCCGGCGCTGGGCTTCTGCCTGGATTCCCGCGGCCAGATGTTCTGGCTGGAGCAGGGCCTGCCGAATTCCCTGGCCCCGCGCAAGCGCCCCCGCATCACGCTGTCGCCGTCCCTGGCCCTGCGCGAGGGCGTTCCCACGCTGGCCTTCGGCACCCCGGGCGGCGACCAGCAGGACCAGTGGCAGCTGTGCTTCTGGCTGGCCCACGTCTACGGCGGCCTGAACCTCCAGGAGTCGATCGACTCGCCGGCCTGGCACACGACGGCGTTCCCCAGCTCGTTCTACCCGCGCTCGTGGAACCCGCGCGAGCTCGTGGTGGAGTCGCGGCTGGGTGCGTCCACTTTGGACGCCCTCCGCGCCCGGGGCCACCGGATCGTCGACGCGGGCGACTGGGCACTGGGCCGCCTCTCGGCGGTCTCGCGCACGGACGGCGTCCTGCGGGCGGCGGCCAACGCCCGCGGCATGCAGGGCTACGCGGCGGGCCGTTAGGGCCCGGAGCAGCGCAGGTAGGCTGCCCCCAAACCAACAGCTAAGGGGGCTGGACGTGGAAGGAGCCACGGCCGAGGAAACCGTTTCGCCGCCTGCCGAGGAGGCGCCGCGGGCGTCCGGCCGCCGGTTCGAGCCACGGAAGGCCGCGCTCTGGCTCGGCCGGCTGCTGATCAGCGAAGGCCTCATCGCCTTCTACGTCGGCCTGGCGATTTCGATGGTCTTCAACCACCGGATCGTCACGCACCCGAAGTCGTTGCTCACCGGTGGGCTCGGCGATCCGCTGCTTTGGGTGTGGGAGCTCGGCTGGCAGCACCACTGGCTGACCCACGGCGGCGACTTCTGGACGTCGAACCAGTTCTACCCGGCAACCGACAACTACGCGTTCGGCGAAACCCTGCTCGGCTACGTCCCCTTCAGCGTCTTCGCGGGCAACGGCCAGTACGACAACGTCTTCCTCTACAACGTCCTGTTCGTCTTCTGCTTCGCGCTCGCCTTCGCCGGCGCGTACCTGCTGGCCAAGCAGCTCGGCAGCAACTGGCAGGGCGCGCTGCTCGCCGGGGTCGTGTGGGCGTGGGCGCCGTGGCGGCTCAGCCACATCGCGCACCTCAACGTCCTCTCCACCGGCGGGATCGCGCTGGCCCTGTGGGCGCTGGCCAAGGGCCACGGCTTCACCTTCCGCGGCGAGCGCGGCGAGACCAAGCCGCGCTGGGTCGTCGCCGGGTGGCTGATCGCCGCGTGGCAGGTCAGCATCGGGTGGGCGATCGGGTTGCCCTTCGTCTACCTGATGGCCCTGGTCGGGATCGCGATCGCGCTCTACGCCTGGCGCCAGGGCCGCCGGATGATCATCGCGAACGTCGTCGGCGTGGTCGCCTTCCTCGGCATCGTCTGGTGGCTGGTCGTCCCGTTCCTGCGCGTGCGCGCGGAGTACGGCTTCACGCGCACCTGGCACGAAGTCGAAGTCTTCTCGCCGCCCGTCAACGGCCTGTGGACCGCGCCGTACGAGACGTGGGTGTGGCTCGAGACGTTCTTCAACGACCAAAGCACGCTCCCGCCGGACGGCGCCGGCGAGATGCTGCTCTTCCCGGGGCTGGTCGTCGCCGTGCTCGGGGTCGCCGGCCTGTTCCTCAGCGCCTGGACGTGGAAGGTCCGGGTCTTCCTGGGCGTCTTCGTGGCCTTCAACGTCCTCCTCTCGCTCGGCACCACCGTCTTCGGCGGCGGCCTCTACTGGCTGTTCTGGAACTTCCTGCCCGGCTGGGACGCCATGCGCACGCCGGGCCGGATGATCATGTGGGTCACCCTCGGCCTGGCCGTTCTCGCGGCCGGCCTGGTCACCCGGCTCTACCGGCTGATCGACGAGAACACCCGGATGGCGCGGCAGGTCATCGCGTTCTACATGATGTTCCCGGCGTTCTTCGCGCTCGTCGAAGGCATCCCGCGCTGGCAGCAGGTCGAAAACCCCGGGATCCCGCCGGACGTGAAGCAGGTGTTCACGACCACGAAGGAACCGATCGCGCTGCTGCCGATGGACCTGTGGAGCAACTTCAAGTACCAACTCTGGTCCACCGAGGGCTTCCCGACCACGGCCAACGGCACGGCCAGCAACTACGGGCCGCAGTTCCACGACATGCAGGACTCGTCGGCCACCTTCCCCGACAAGCACAGCATCGACGTCTTCAAGCGCTACGGCATCCGCAAGATCGTCGTCGTGAAGTCGATGGAAGGCGCCGTCGGCATCCTCCAGCGGCCGACCGCCGGCCTGCCGCTGACCAAGGTCGAGTCGAACGACGTCGTCGTGTTCACCCTGGAGTGATCACGGCTGCTGCCAGAGCCAGAACTCGATGCCCTGGTTGTCGGTGCAGTCCGCGGTGTTGCCGTACGGGTGGTTCTCGACCTCACCCGCCCGGCCGCCCTGCTCGCGAACGCGCGCCAGCGCCGATTCCAGGTCGTCGACGGCGTACATCAGCTTCCAGCCGACCTGCCGGTCCCCGGCCCACAGCCCGCCTTCGAGGCCGGGCCCGGCGAACCCCCAGGCGTCGGACACCGAGCCGGGCGTGAACTGCCAGCCCAGCACCGCGCCGTAGAACGACTTCGCCGGCTCGGCCTCCGGGACCTGGAACGTGAAGTACATGGCTTCGCCGTGGCGAGCCGGCCGAGGGCCCGCGGCCGGGGTCGCCGCCTGCGAGACCAGCCAGCGCTGGCCGAACGGGTCGCGGAACGAGCCGCCGCGGCCGTACGGCGAGTCGCTCACCGCGCGGATCAGCGTCGCGCCCAGCTCCAGCGCGCGGGCCACCGAAGCGTCGACGTCCGGGACCTCCACCCGCACCGACGCACCGCCCTCGCGCGGGGCCACGTGCCCGATCTCCGGGTACTCCTCGGCGAGCATCAGCACCGCGTCGCCGATGGCCAGCTCCGCGTGCCCGACGCGGCCGTCGTCCATCAGGATCGGGTCGCCGCGCCGGACCGCGCCGAACACCTCGACGTAGAAGTCGAGCGCCGCGCGGGCGTCGGACACGGCCAGGTACGGGGTCAGCGAGCGCAGCTCGGCGTGGTGGGCCGGCGCTTCCGAAGTGGTGGTCATATCGGCTCCGTTCAAGAGGGCGCGACGCAGCTGGTCGCGCAGTTCGGCGGCGAAGTCCGGGTCGGGCGCGACCCGCTCGGAGGGACGGCGAAGCGCGTCGAAAGGCTCAGGCACCGCGACCCTCCTTCTCCTCGTAAGCGCGCCGGAACGCGGCCCGGGCCCGGACGAGCAACGCCTCGGTGGCGTGCACGCTGCGCCCCAGGTGGCCGGCGACCTCGGGGACGCCGAGGCCGTCGACGTACCGCAGGGTCAGCGCGGCCCGGTGGTGTGGCCCGAGGGCTTCGAGCACCTGTCTCGCGCGCAGGGCGTCGAGCTGCTCGTCCCACGGGTCCTCGACGTCCGGCTCGCTGTCGTGCACGAGCCGCAGGCCGCGTTCCTCGCGTTCTTTGCGCCGCCAGTGGTCGGCGAGCTTGTGCCGGGCGACGCCGATCAGCCACCCGGTGCTCACTGGAGGTGCGTACTCCTTGCGACAGGCGGCGACCGCCCCGAGGAACGTCTCGGACGTCAGCTCCTCGGCGAGCGTGCGGTCGCCGCACCGGGACAGCAGGTACCCGTAGACCTCCGGCAGGGCCGTCTCGTACAGCCCGAGCAGCGCGAAGGCCGGGTCCGGTCGTACCCGCGGTTCCGTCACACCTCCATAGTCGTCCGGCGCCCGGACTTTCCGACGGGTGAATCGGAGATTTCTACGCCCGCGGGTCCGGCAGCCGCCGCCCGGTGAGCGCGACGATCGCCGCCAGCACCGCCACCACGCCGATCACCAGCGCGAACGCGTCCCGGCTGCCCAGCGAGCCCGACAGTGCCGCGTACAGACTCCCCAGCGTCGCCACGCCCAGGGCCAGCGACGTTTGCTGGTTCGTCGTCATCACGCCACTGCCGACGCCGGCCAGGTCGGTCGGCACGTGGGACAGCACGATCCGGAACAACGTCGTCATCGCCAGGGCGTTCCCCACGCCGATCGCCACCATCGACGGCGCCAGGTCGAGGATCGTCACGTGCGGCCACGCCGACAGCGTCGTGCACAGCAGCGCCACCATGCCCAGCGCCGTGATCGCGCCGCCGACCGGGACGACCTTCTGGCCGTAGCGGGCCACCAGGCGGCTGCTCAGCATCGACACCGTGAAGTAGGCGACGGCCAGCGGGGTCAGCGCGCCACCCGCGCCCAGCGGGCCGAAGTGCAGGCCCTCCTGCAGCGTCATCGCGAACACGAACATGAACGAGCCGAAGGCGCCGAAGAACGGCACGGCCACCATCAGCCCGCGGCGCACGCTCGGGAGCCGCATCACCGAAGGCGGCAGCAGCGGCGTGCCGCCCAGACGCTCCAACCGCCGCTCGACGAGCACGAACGCCGCCGCCGCGAACGGGAACACCGCCAGCAGCGCGATCGTCCACACCGGCCAGCCCAGCGCGCGGCCCTCCATCAGCGGGACCAGTAGCGACAGCAGCGTCACGGCCAGCAGCGCGGTGCCGAGGCGGTCGACGCCCAGCGGGTTGTGCGCGCGGCTCTCCGGCAGCTTGCGGGCCATCACCAGCACGACCAGCCCGATCGGGACGTTCACCAGGAAGATCGGCCGCCAGCCGGTGCCCCACAGGTCGGCCGCCACCAGGCCGCCGCCGAGGAGCTGACCGACCACCGTCGAGATGCCGCCGGTCGCGCCGAACAGGCCGAGCGCGCGCGACCGCTTCTCGCCGGACGTCGTCGCCTGGATGATCGAGAGCACCTGCGGCAGCAGCAGGGCCGACGCCGCCCCCTGCGCGGCGCGGGCCACCACCAGCGTGCCGGCCGTCGGGGCGATGCCGCAGGCCAGGGACGTCAGCGTGAACAGCCAGAGGCCGGCGACGAACAGCCGCCGCCTGCCGAACGAGTCGCCGAGGCGGCCGCCGACCACCAGCAGCACCGCGTACGCGATGCCGTAGGCCGCGACCACCAGTTCCAGGGTGGCGGTGGACGCGTGGAGGTCGGCATCGATCGTCGGCAGCGCGACGTTGACGATGAAGAAGTCGATGATCGGCAGTGCCGCCCCCAGCAGCACCGTGACCAGGCCGGCGGGGGTCAGTCCCGGCCGGGCGGGGGCGCCGGTGGTAGTCGGCGCAAGTTCGGTCGTGGTCATGGGTACTACGATCAACCCGTTGGGAAACTGGTACCAGTTGCTGTTTATCCGGGTACTGACCACTACCTGGTACCAGGTTCCGGAGCGTGCCATCCTGGCACCATGACCACCGCCGTCGAATCCGGCCTGCGCCGCCAAGAGCTCGCGCGGTTCCTCCGCAGCCGGCGTGAGCGGATCACGCCCGAGCAGGTCGGCCTGCCGATCGTGGGCCGCCGCCGGACGCCGGGGCTGCGCCGCGAAGAGGTCGCGCAGCTCGCGGGCGTCGGGGTCACCTGGTACACGTGGCTCGAGCAGGGCCGCGACATCAACGCGTCCGAGCAGGTCCTGCAGGCGATCGCCCGCACCCTGCGGCTCGACCCGCACGAGCACGTCCACCTCTTCCGCCTGGCCGGGGTCCCCGAGCCGGCGGGGGAGAAGGATTGCCAGGTCATCACGCCGGCGATGGAGCTCATGCTGAAGAAGCTGGAGCCGTACCCGGTCGCGATCCGCAACGCCCGCTGCGACCTGCTGGGCTACAACTGCGGCTACACCTGGCTGATGGGCGACGTCGACGACATCCCGTTCGCGGACCGGAACACCCTGGTCCAGTGCCTGCTCAACCCCGAGTGGCGCCGGCGGATGCTCGACTGGGAGACGAACATCCCGCGCGTGATCGCGTCCTTCCGCGCGGCGATGGCCGACCACGTCGCCGAGCCGGCGTGGAAGCAGCTGGTCAAGCGGCTCAAGGCCGAGTCGCCGCTGTTCGCCGAGCTGTGGCCGCACCACGACGTCAACTCGGAGCCGATCCGCACCAAGCGGTACCTGCACCCGGACGTCGGGCTGCTGCAGTTCAACTTCACCTACCTCTACTACGGCCGCCGCTCCGAGATCACCATGTCGACCTACACCCCGGCCGACGAGGAGACCGCGGCGAAGCTCCCGCTCGTCTTCGACTGACGACGTACGCCTGCCGTGCGCTCCGGGACGGACGCGCGGACCGGCCGTGACCGGTAGTTTCGCGGCATGAGAAGGCCTCCGTGGGCAGGACGCCTGGCGCGCACCGTCGTCGTCGGGGTCTTCGTGATCGGGGCGACCAGTGCGTCGTCGCGGTGGCAGCCCGGGGCGTCGCCGCTGACGCCGATCGGTCTCGCGTGGCTCGCCGCGACCGTCCTCACGCTGCTGCTCGTCCACCGCTTCCCGCTGACGCTCTTCCTGGTCACGGCCGCGTCCGCGTTCGGCTACTACGCCTCCGGCCTGCCCGGCGGGCCGGTCATCCTGGTACCGACCGTCGCGTTGTTCGTGCTGACCCGGCAGCGGGGACCGCTCACCGCGGGCATCACCGGCGCCTCGGCGCTCGCCGCCGCCTACGTCGTGCACATCGTCCTGACCAGGTCTTTCGCGGTGGAAGCCGGAGTCGCGTTCGTCTTCGTCTGGCTGATCGCCGTCATCGGGGTCGGGACGGCTGTCCGGTACCAGCTCGACGCGCTCGCCGCCCGCCGCGAGCAGGCTGACGAGCACCGGCACCGGCTCGCCGAGCAGGAGCGGCTGCGGATCGCCCGCGAGGTCCACGACGTCGTCGCGCACAGCCTCGCGATGATCAACGTCCAGGCGGGCGTCGCCGCGCACGTCGCCGACCGGCGGCCCGAGCAGGCGAAGGAGGCGCTGCTCAACATCAAAGCGGCCAGCGCGTCCGCGCTGAACGACCTGCGCGCGACCCTGGCCGTCCTGCGCTCCGGCGAGGACAAGGCACCCGCGCCGAGCCTCGCCCAGGCCGCCGAGCTGCTGGACCACGCCCGCGACGCCGGGCTCGCGGTCGACGTCCACGGCGCACCCGGCGACCTCCCGGCACCCGTCGACGCGGCCGCCTACCGGATCCTGCAGGAGTCGCTGACCAACGTCGTCCGGCACGCCGACCGGCCGAACCGCGTCGACGTCCGGTTCGAGCGGCGACCGGGGACCTTCACGCTGCGGGTCCGCGACGACGGCCGCGGCACCGCCCACCCGGCCCCGGGCCACGGCCTCCGGGGCATGTGCGAACGCGCCGCGGCCCTCGGCGGCCGGTGCACCGCCGGGCCGGTCGACGGCGGGTTCGAAGTGTGCGTCGAGCTACCGATCGAGGGGGAAGCATGATCCGCGTCCTGCTGGCCGACGACCAGGTCCTGGTCCGCGCCGGGTTCCGCGTGCTGCTGGAGACCGAGGACGGCTTCGAGGTCGTCGGCGAGGCGGGTGACGGCGAGCAGGCCGTGGCCGGCGCGGTCGAGCACCGGCCGGACATCGTCGTGATGGACGTCCGGATGCCCGGCGTCGACGGCCTCGAAGCAACCCGCCGGATCACCGCTCACCCGGACCTCGCCGGGACGAAAGTGCTGGTCCTGACCACTTTCGACGTCGACGAGTACGTCTACGAAGCCCTGCGCGCGGGCGCCAGCGGGTTCCTGCTGAAGGACATCGAGCCGGTCGAGCTGCTGCGGGCGTTGCGGGTCGTCGCGAGCGGCGAAGCGCTGCTGGCGCCGACCGTCACCCGCCGGCTGATCCAGGAATTCGTCGGGCGCCCGGAGCACCGGCGCATCGACACCAGCGCCGTCCGCGAGATCACCGACCGCGAGCGCGAGGTGCTCGGCCTGGTCGCGGGCGGGATGTCGAACGACGAAATCGCTGCCCACCTGGTGATTTCGACGGCGACGGCGCGCACCCACGTCAGCCGCATCATGACGAAGATCGGCGCGCGCGACCGCGCCCAGCTGGTGGTGCTGGCCTACGAGTCCGGGCTCGTCACACCGCGTCGCCCCGCCTGACCCGGCGCACCACGCGGACCGCGCGCACCAGGAACACCACGGCGAGAACGCCGACCAGGCAGATCCAGATCACGGCGCCTCCTCTCCCGGCCGATGCTCTGCTCAGTGGGCGTCCGAGAGGGGGACGGCGTTCACCGACACGGCGGAAGTCACACCTTCGGGCTAAGCGCGGCGGGCTCCCCGGCTATCCTCGGCGGGTGATTTCGTACGCGCAGAACGCGGAGGACGTCGTGCTCGCCCGCGTCTTCGCGGGGCAGGCCACCGGGCGCTACGTCGACCTCGGCGCCGGGGATCCCGTGGTCGCGTCGGTCACCAAGCACTTCTACGACCTCGGCTGGCGGGGCATCAACGTCGAGCCGATCCCGGCGAAGGCCCGCGAACTGCGCAGCGCCCGCCCGGAGGACCGCACGCTGCAGGTCGCGGTCGGGGCCGCACCCGGCGTGGCGAAGCTGCACGTCGTCGAGGACGAATGGGGCTGGTCGACCCTCGACGACGACCTCGCCGTCCACTACCGCGACGACCGCCGCTGGGAGGTGGGTGCGGTCGAGGTGGAGCTGACCACGCTCGCCGCGCTCCTCGACGCCCACCCCGGCCCGGTCGACTTCCTGAAGATCGACGTCGAAGGCGCCGAGCGCGCGGTCATCGAGGGCGCGGACTGGACCCGGCACCGGCCGCGCGTGCTCGTCGTCGAGGCGACCGAACCCGGCTCGCCGAAGCCCACCCACGAGCAGTGGGAGCCGATGCTCCTCGACGCGGGGTACCGCTGCGCGCTGTTCGACGGCCTCAACCGCTTCTACGCCCAGTCCGGCGACGCCGACGCCCTGGCCGCGCTGGCCGCGCCGGCCAACGTGTTCGACGACTACGAGCCGCACGAGCACGTCCGCCTGCGCGAAGAGTTCGCCGCGGCCCAGGCGGGCCGCCCCGCCGAGGTCGGCTACATCCGGCGGCTCGAGGAGACGGTGGCCGAGGCCCAGCGCGCCCGCACCGACCTCGGGCTGGAGCTGGACGAGGCCCGCCGCGAGCTGGCCCAGGCCGCCCGCACCGCCGAGGAGACCCGCCGCCGGGCCGCGGCCCTCGAACACCGCGTGGCCGAGCTCGAAGCCCACCTCACCCGCCGCCTCCCCTGACCCAAGCGCCCCAATGTGGCGTTCGGTGCATGTGACGCACCCAATGTGGCGTTCGGTGCGTCA
>NZ_JBSGJD010000028.1:0-54579 GCF_053605405.1 Amycolatopsis sp. NPDC003861 | reverse complement strand
ACGACCCCGCGCTCGGCGGCCGCCTCGGCCAGGTGCGCCGACCGGCCGCTGCGGGCCAGGGCCAGCCCGTCACGGGCGAGGGCGGCCCCGCCGAAGTAGGCCTCCAGGCAGCCGACCTCGCCGCACGCGCAAGTCGGGCCGAAGTCGTCGAGCCGGATGTGCCCGATGTCGCCCGCGGTACCCGCGACCCCGCGGTAGACCTTGCCGCCGAGCACGATCCCGCAGCCGATCCCGGTGCCGATCTTGACGAACATCAGGTCGTCGGTCGAGCGCGCGACCCCGGCGTGCCGCTCGCCGAGCGCCATCGCGTTGACGTCGTTGTCCACCGCGACCGGGCAGCCCCACAGCCCGCCGAGGTGGTCGCGGACGTTGAACCGGTCCCAGCCCGGCATGATCGGCGGCGCGACGGCCATGCCTTCGGCGAAGCTGACCGGCCCCGGCAGCCCGATCCCGGCGGCGATCAGCCGGCCGGGCGCCTCGTCCCGGACCTTCGCGGCGAGCTCGGCGACCCGCCGCAGCACCGGGTGCGGGCCCTGCCGCACATCGCAGTCCTCGACGGCGTGCGCGAGCACCTCGCACGAAGCATCGGTGACGGCCACGCCGACCGACGTCGCCCCGACGTCGACGGCGAGCACCCGCAGCTCCCCCGCGAGCCGCACGAGCGTGGACCGCCGCCCGCCCCGGCTGGCCGACGGCCCGGCGGCTTCGACGAGCCCGACCTCGGCGAGCCGGGCGACCTCGGCGCCCACCCGGGCGCGCGGCAGTTCCAGGCGCTCGCCCAGTTCGACCCGCGACATCGGGCCGTCGTCGCGGAGCAGGGTCAGCAGCCGGGTCTGGTGCCGGGTTTCGACCATCGACTGCTCCGGGGTGGATACCGTGCTCATTCGCCTCAGCGTACTGGTGCGCGGCGGCCCGCCGATCCGCCCGGCCGTGGCTGGTGGGGTGCGGGTGGGGGTCACCCGGACCGGTGCGATCGGCCCCGATCCCGTTCACCGGCCGGGCTTCGGGGGCAGCCTCCCGCCATCGCAAACCGGCTCTACGACAGGAGGATCACCATGCGACGGATCACGGCCGCGCTGGGTGCGTTGGCGTTGACGACCGGAGTCCTCACCGGCGCTTCGGCCGCCGCACCGGTATCGGCAACGCCATCGGCCTCGGCTCAGGCGGAGAGCGTCCCGGCGGAGAGGTGCATCGGCAGCTCGCTCGCGATGTTCGCCACGACCGCGTTGTGCGTGGTCCCCCGGACCTATCCGATCCTGCTCATCCCGGCGAGCTGAGCCGGCCGGCGGGCGGGTGCGGGGTGCCGATCGGGTGCCCCGGCACCCGGCCCGCCGGCCGGCCAGGCCGATCCACGACCGGCCGCCTCACCGCACCGCCACCGGGAAGTCCGGCAGCACCAGCGCCGAGTGCTCCGGCCGAGCCACCGCCGGCGGCGCCGTGGTCAACCCCCTGAGCGCCGCGTTGCGGGCCTCCAACGCTTCCGCCGTTGCCGGGAACAAGGTCGCCTGGCCCTCGCTCACCAGCCCCTGGTTGGCCTCCACGAACCCGCGCAACCGGCTCTCGTACGCCGCGAACGCCGCCGCATGGTCCGGGAACACCGCCAACGCGTGCGCAAGCACATAGGCACCCACCAGGGCGAGGCTCGTGCCCTGGCCGGTCAAAAACGATGGCGCGTGGGCCGCGTCGCCGACCAGGACCACGCGGCCGGATGACCAGCGGGGCATGCGGATCTGGCTGATCACGTCGAAGAACAGGTCGTCGGCCTCGCGCATCGCCGCCACCATGCGCGGGATCTCCCAGCCGTCGCCGGCGAAGGTGCGGGCGATCAGTTCTCGCTGGGCCTCCGGGTTGCGGAACGCCTCCAGCGGCGGCTCCGGCCGGGCCGAGACCAGGAACCCGTGCACCTCTTCACTGTCGAGGACCGCGTACAGCGCCGCGCCCTTCCCCGGCTTGCTCCACGCGAGTCCCTCCCGGAACAGCCCGAAGTCGTTGGGCATGGTGAAGCCCGCGAAGCAGTAGCCGAGGTAGTGGTGGAACGGTGCTTCGTCACCGAAGACGAGTTCGCGGGTCCGGGAATGCAGGCCGTCGGCGCCGATCACGACGTCGTAGGTGTCCCGGTGGCCGCTGCGGAACGTCACCTCGCCGTCTTCGGTGAGGGTCTCGATCGTGTCGCCGAAGCGGACCTCGACGTCGTCGCGCACCAGGTCGAACAGCGTGCGGATGAGGTCGCCGCGGCGGATCTCGAGGTCTTCGCCGTCCGCACCCCCGATGATCGCTTCCGGGGCCAGCGACGCGATTTCCGCGCCGTCGGCGTCGAGGAACGTCAGCCGCCGCGTCGAGATGTGCAGGTCCCGCAGGCGCGGGAGGATCCCCATCCGCTCGACGACGTCCAGCGCCGTGCCGCGGACGTCGATGGGATAGCCGCCGGTCCGGAGTTCGGCCGCCTTTTCCACGATGGTGACCGCGAACCCGGCCCGCCGCAGCCAGAAGGCCAGCGCCGGGCCGGCGATGCTGGCCCCCGAAATCAACACTCGCTTCATGACGCCTCCGATAGCTAAGTTAGGTATCTAAATTCGGGGTGCGACAATGCTCGTGATCAACCCCCGACCAGACCGACTATATACCTAAGTTAGCTATCTAAGAGGTGTGATGGCCGACACAGAAGCCGGCGACCTGCGTGCCGTGCTGCCCCGGCTCATGCAGCTGGGCAACCTGATGAACCGCAGCGGCCTCGGCGAACGCGCGATGCGGCGGATCGGGGCCGACCTCGACCGGCCCGGGCTGTCGATCATCCTCGCCCTGCACATGACCGGGAAGGCGCTGCGCGTCGGCGAGATCGCGGACCGGATGCAGGTCGCCGGCCCGCACGTCACCCGGCACCTGCACGTGCTCGAACGACGGCAGCTCGTGCGCGGCCTGGCCGATCCCGACGACCGGCGGGCCCGGCTGGTCGAGCTGACCCCCGACGGCGCCGAGATCGCCGATCGCTACATCGCCACCCTGCTCGGCTGGTTCGGCGACGCCCTGTCCGGCTGGGCACCGGAGGACCGCCGCACCTTCTACGACCTGCTCCTGCGGTTCACCGACGACCTCGCGGCCTTCCTGTCGGCGACCGCCGAAGAGGACTGAAGACGCTACGAGTCAGTGCTGCGCGAACTGCCGGTGCACCGGCTGGCCGACCCCGGGCTGGACCGGCAGCGGGTCGAGGACCAGCCGTTCGCCGTAGACGTCGGTGATCGCGACCGGCCCGCCGCACCCGGCACCGTTCTCCGACAGGAAGTAGTTGTAGTCGGTGCGCTGCAGCCGTTTCCAGCTGCTGCCCGCGCGGACTTCCAGCCGGGCCACCGGATTGCGGTGGTCGAGCACCTGGATCCCGCACCAGTACTGGGACGAGCCGTCCTTGTAGCGCAGGGAAATCTGCTTCGGCGACGGCGAGCTCACCAGCTTCCAGGTGACCGGGATCTCGCCGAGGTTGCGCGCCCCGAGGCGGTCGAACGCCTTCGGGTTCAGGTCCACCTGCCCGACCCGGCACGGCGCCGGGCACAGGTTGGTGATCCGCACCGTCACGCTCGCGCCACCCGCCTGGACCTGGACGTACGCCCCGCACGCCTGGGAACCCTCGAAGTCGGCGACGTTCATCGCCGCGTTCAACGGATCCGGGCTCGCGTCGAAGCCGCACGCGCCGGTGCCGTCGGTGTCGTAGAAGGTGGCCACGCCGGAGTGGGACACGCCCGGCTTGATCCGCCCCGCGAGCGGCGCGGCCACCGACGTCGGAGCCGCGGCACTGGACGACGTCGAAGTCGTCGCGGGCGGAGTCGTGGTGGTGGCCGGGGTCGACGCCGGGGGCGTGGAGGTGACGGCCGTGCCGATCGCGGGGGCGGCGTCCGCCCGGTTCGCCGCTTCGGCCGGCGCGGTGCCGCCGGTCCGGGTGGCGACCAGGACGACGACCGTCGCAACCACCGCGAGCAACGCCACGATCGTCCCGAGCACCACGCGTCCGCGCACCCGCACCTCCCGCACCGCCGGACAGTCCACAACGGACCGCACCCGAGGGTCAGCCGGGCGGTGTGCACGCTAACACAACCGCGGCCGGTTCAGGAGACCGTCCACACCTGGCTCGCGGCGCCCGTCCCGCCGAGCTGGACGACCGCCGCCCCGTTCGCCGTCGAAGACCCGGACACCCCGATCGTCAGGCCGCTGCCGACGTTGACCAGGACGTACTGGCTGCCGGTGAGGCTGCCCACCAGATCCGCGGCCCACTGCTGGCCGGCGCCGCCGGTGCAGGTCCACTGCTGCAGCTGGACTCCGCTCGCGGTGGACCCGTCCGGCACGTCGAGGCACAGCCCGCTGTTGACGTTGACCAGCGTGAAGACGTTGTCGGCGACCTTCGTCAACCGCCACTGCTGGTTGGTGCCGCCGTGCGCGGGCCACTGGATGATCTTGCCGCCCGTCGCGGTCGACGCGCCCGAGGCGTCCAGCACCTGCGAGCTGCCGGCGTTCTTCAGCACGTGCGTCCCGTCGCCGGGCAGCCCCGAGTTCGCCGACCACGTCCCCGCGTCGGCGTCGAGGTTCCAGCTCGGGTACTGGCCGAGGTTGACCGTCGTGCCGCGGATCGTGAGCGGCAGCCAGATCAGCGGCGAATTGCCCATGGCGTTGCCCGTCCAGCGGTCGCCCGCGTAGAGGTACGTGGTCGCCGCGCTGCCCTGGACGGTGATGATGTTGGCGGTCTGGCTGTTGTAGGTGTTCGTGCCGGTCGCCGCGAAGGTGCGGAACGGCGACCACGGCCCGGCGAGCGACGTCGCGGTCGCGTACACGTTGTCGTTGGTCGCCCACCCGGTGAGGTGGGAGGCCAGCAGGTAGTACGTCCCGCCGACCTTGACCACGGCCGGGGATTCGTAGTTCGGCAGCGTCGCCACCGCGCTCGCCACCGACGTGTAGTCCGCGGACAGCCGGTAGATGCGGAGGCTGCGGCCGGCGTTCTCGCTCAGCAGGTAGGCGGTTCCGTCGGTGTCCTGGAACAGGCCGATGTCGCGGCTCTGGTTGCCCAGCGGCTGGAAGCTCCCGCGGTAGCTGTACGGGCCGCAGGGCGTCGGGCTGGTGGCCACCCCGACCCGCTGGTCGGAGTAGCTCGTGCTGTCGATGTGCAGGTACATCACGTACGTCCGGGTGGCGGCGTTGTAGAGGACCTTGGGCCGCTCGACGATCCGGTTCGGGCCGAGGTCGCCACTGCTCTGCTTCGCCAGCGCGATCCCCTGGTGGGTCCAGTTCGCCAGGTCGGTCGAGGTGTAGCAGGGGATGTCCTGGAAGGCGGTGTTCGCCGTGGTCTGGCCGGTCTTGTCCTCGCCGAAGCCGTACCAGGTGTTCCCGGCCTTGACGATGCCGAGGCCGTGCAGCTGCAGCGGGCGGCCGGCGGTGTCGGTGCGCGTGACGCCGAGGGTGAACGTGTTCGCCGCCGCGTGCGCCGGGTCCGCGGGCACCAGCACGCCGGCCAGGACGGCGAGCAGGGTGACGAGCAGAGCGAACGGCTTCGGGACCTGGTGCGCTGAGCCGGACATCGGTGTCCTCTCCACGGGTGGTCGAACCGGTTCGCCGGATCGACTCGTCCAGGATGGTAGCCGGGCCAAGGCAGAAGCTGGGAAAATTACACCGGCATCGCCGATGCCGTCGAATCGGTTCGAGGAGAACCGGTCACAGGTTGCGCAGCACGATCTGCAGGTTGTGCGCCACTTCCTGCGTCAACGGGTCATCCGCTCCGAACGCCTTCAGCGCCGCGTGGTACGCCTCCTGGAGGGTGACCGCGGCCGCCTGCTTGTCGCCGGTCATGTAGAGCGCGGCCCCCAGGGTCTTGGCGGTGTCGATCGTGTCGGGGTGCCGCTCCCCCAGTTTCCGGGTCCGGCGGCTCACCACGTCCCGCAGCACCGGCAGGCCCTCGTCCCACGCCCGCAGCACGGACAGCGTGCAGCCGAGGTTGTGGCCGTACTTCAGGGTTTCCGAGTGGTCGGGCCCGAGCGCCGAGACCGCCCGGCGGCGCGCCTCCCGGTGACTGACGGCGGACTCGGGCAGCCGCTCCCGCCGGAACTGGGTGGAGCCGAGCAGGTCGAGCACGGCGAGGGTACCCGGGTGGTCCGGACCGGCCGCGGTCTCGCAGTCGGCGAAGAGGGAAGTCAGGCTGAGCTCCGCCGCCGCGAACTGCCCGGCGTCGAACATCGCGCCCGCGGCCCGGGCCCGGCGTTCGAGGTCGGCGGGCCAGGCCTTGGGGCGCTTGGAGAACAGTCCCATCCGTAGGTCCTTTGCAGACGTCTCAGCCGGCTTTGCCGAGGAGGTCGTCGAGGGACCGGCCCTCCGCCGGCCCCACTTCGGCACCGAGCGGGACACCGAGCTTCTCGGCCAGGTCCCGCAGCCGCAGATCGATCGCCGCCTCGGCCAATTCGGCGAACTCCGCCGTGGTTTCGCGCAGCCGGCTCCACGCCGTGAGCAGCACCCCCGCGGCGACCAGCAGCGCCGGCCACCACAGGACGCCGGGGACGAGGTACAGCAGACCCCAGCCGGCCAGCGTCGCGGCCTCGGCGTAGCGGGTGCGGACGTCGGTGATCGGACGCCGCGCGTCTTCGTCCAGCAGCAGCCACAACCGGGGCCACACCAGGGCCGCGCTGACGTAGTACTGCGCCCGGACCCGGACTTCGAGCAGCCGGGCCCGGTCGCCCAGCCAGGTCGGCCGCTGCGGCAGGTAGGCCGGCACGACCGGGGTGCCGGCCCGGTCCGCGGCGGCCAGCGCCCGGCTCCGCCGCGACCACCGGGTCCGCTGGAGCAGCCCGCCGGTCAGGAACCGCTCGCGCAGGCACCAGCGTTGGACCAGCCTGCCCAGGCCGCCGGCGGCGGTACCGGCCAGGCCCGCGGCGGCGAGCACCACGGCGGCGAGGACGACCAGCCGCGCGGGCGGGGCGGAGAACTCGGCGCGGGCGGACAGCCGGGAGAAGGCGAACGCGTGCGCGTGCCCCAGCGTGGACGCGGCGACGACCACGGCGACCAGGAGCAGGCCGGGCAACAGGATCGCGGTGACCCAGCGGTTGCCGAGGCGTTTGCCCACCTCGGTCAGGAAGCCGGTCACTTCGGCCGCATCGAGGCGTCGAAGGCCGCGCAGCGCGGCGGGTGGCCGTTCTCGTCCCGGGTGGCCACCCGGGCGCACCGGTCGAGCGGGCAGCCGTACTCCCCCGCGCCGACGCCGGGCGCGCGGCCCCCGCCCGGCAGCGCCGCGATCCCGAGCGCCGGCCGGTCCGCCCAGCTGCGCGGTGCGCCGTCGGGCCCGACCGGCCCCCACTTCTTGAGCGCGGTCTTCGCCGGGCCGCCCTGTTTCACCCGATCGGCGTCGCGGTCGAGCCGGTCGAGCACCCCGCTCCGGCGCGCCGCCGTCCGCAGCTCGGGCAGCAGCAGGCACCACAGCGCCAGGTGATCGGCTTCGGAGTCCACCGCGTCCCCCCTTCCGACGTCGGACGATCACGGAGTCTAGCCATCCGCACTACCATCGGTGGCCAACCGGTCGCGAGGGGGCGCCAGTGTTCGGGCGGCGGAAAGGGCAGGCGGACGACGATTTCGTCGGCGGCGCCCTGTGGGAGGGCAAGGGGTGGCTCGCCACCTTCGAGGAGTCCGGCGACCTCGCCGCCCTCGAGCAGGCGATCGCCGCGGGCACGGCCGCCTTCGAGCGGTGCGCCCCCGACGCGCCCGAGCGGCCCGCGACCCTGATGTTCCTCGGTGACGCGCGGATGCGGCGGCACCAGGCCACCGGTTCGGTGCCGGACCTCGGCCGGGCCCTGGAGCACTACCGCGAACTGCTGCCGCTCGTGCGGGCGGACCAGCCCGATCTGGTCCCGTTCTCGCTGGCCGCGATCGCCGAAAGCGCGTTGCGGCTGGGCGTGCTCACCGGCGACCGCTCCCGCGCCGAGGAGTCGGTGCTCGCCACCCGGGAACTGCACCTGCTGGCCGGGTCGACCGGCGCCGTCCACCTCTTCGGCCTGGTGAGCGAGCTGCTGGAGCGGGCGCTGGTGGCGCTTCCGGCCGATCATCCGGACCGCGCGGCGATCGGGGCGCTGCGCTGCACGGCCCTGATCCACCACATCGAGGCCACCGGCGACGTCGCCCTCCTCGGTGCCGCCGAGGAGGAGATCGACCGGGCGCTGCGGCGGTGCCCGCCGGACGACGGCAACCGCCGTCCCTTCCTCACCGTGGCGGCCGACGTCCGCCGCCTCCGGCACGACCACGAGCGGACCCGCGCCTCCCTCGACGCCTTCCTCGAGGCCGAACGCCAGGTCCTCGACGTCTACCCGCCGGGGCACCAGGTCTGGACGATCACCGTGCACAACATCGGCCGGCTGTACCGCGAGCGCCACGAGTCGACCGGCGACGTCGCCGACCTCGACACGGCGGCGCACTACCTGCGGCAGGCCGTCGAGCACGCGCCGGACGCGGAACTGCGCGCCGCGGCCGAGCGCGGGCTGGCGAGCGTGCTGGAAGCGCGCGGTCCGGTGCGGCAGTACGAGCCGCCGCCCGGCGTCACCCTGGAGTACGTCGCCGGCCCCGAAGAACCGCGGAGCACGCCCGCCGGGGTGGCCGGCGACCCGGCCGAGCTGGTGCGCCACGGCAACCGGCTCTCCCGACTGCTCGGGGAGTACCAGCAGACCCGCGACCACGCCCTGCTGGACCGGATCTGCGCCGACGGCGAGGCCCTGCTGGCCGCGGTGCCGGCCGGGCACCCGCGCCGGTGGCTGATCGAGACCCGGCTGGGTCCCGCGCTCATGCTCCGCTACGAGCTCACCGGCGACCGCGCCGAGCTGGACGCCGCGATCGACCTGCAGCGCGCCGCGATCGGCCGTCCCGTGGACGGCCCGGCCGACGTCCTCGAGGAGCTGGGCAACCTCGCCGCCGCACTGGTCAACCGGTTCCTGCGGGATCGCGACAGCGCCGATCTCGACGAGGCGGTCACGCTCACCCGCCGGGGTGTCGAACTCGACGACGCCCACGGCACCACCAGCCTGCACATCCTGGGCAGCGCGCTGTTCTACCGCTACAGCCACCTCGGGCGGCGGCACGACCTCGACGAGGCGATCGCCGTCGGCGAGCGGGCGGTCGCGACGGCCGGGCCTCTGCGGATCGCCAACGCCCGGGCCAACCTCGGCAACCGGCTGCGGCAGCGCTTCCTCGCCACCGGCGAGCCGGCGGACCTCGACGCGGCGATCGACCACCTCGACGCCGCGCTGCGTCAGGAGTACGACGTCCACGCCCTGCTCAACGCCGGCCTGGCGCTGAGCGACCGCGGGCAGCTGAACACCGGCCGGCAGGATCTGCTCGACGCCGTCACCGCCTTCACGGAAGTCCGCGCGGCGACGAGCGAAGAGGCGCCGCTGCACACGATCGCGCTCCAGGGCCTCGCCGAGGCCTACACCGCGCTCGGCCGTCCGGACGACGCCATCGCGGTCCTCTCGGCCCTGCCGGAAGGCCGGTCGTTCGACCGGATGCGGGCCCTGGTGACGCTCGCGGACCTGCGCGCCGGCCGGGGTGACGACGCGGGCGAAGTCGCCGGCCTCTACGAGCAGGCCGTGGAACTCCTGCCGCAGCTGGTGTGGCGCGGGCTGTCCGCGACCGACCGCGGGAAGCTCGTCGCGCAGTGGCCCGGGCTCGCCGGTGACGCGGCCGCGGCGGCGCTGGCCGCGGGCCGGCCGGAGCGGGCGGTCGAACTGCTGGAGCACGGCCGTTCCCTGTGGTGGAGCCAGGTCCTGGACCGCCGCGCCGACCTGACCGGGCTGCGGGCGGCCCACCCCGAGCTGGCCGAGCGGCTGAGCGCGGTGGACCCGGACGCCCCGGACCGGCGGGCCGCGGCGGCCGAGTGGGACGCGATCGTCGCCGATATCCGGACCCGGCCCGGGTTCGCCGGCTTCCTGCGTCCGACGCCGTTCGCGGAACTCGCGAAGTCTTCGGCGGCCGGTCCGGTCGTGCTGGTGAACGTCAGCCGGATCCGCTGTGACGCCATCGTGCTGACCCCGGACGGCAGCCACGTCATCCCGCTGGAGGGCTTGACGCACGCCGAAGCGCACGACCGCACCCGGGCCTACCTCGCCGCGACCGCGCAGAAAGGCACCGGCGGGCTTTCCTCCGGGCCGCGGGAGCAGCTGCTGCTGGGTTACCTGGAATGGCTGTGGGACACCGTGGCCGAGCCGGTGCTCGACGAGATCCGGGTCCCGCCCGGGTCGCGCCTGTGGTGGTGCCCCACCGGTCCCCTCGCGCTGAGCCCGCTGCACGCCGCCGGGTACCACGACCCGGACGACGAGCCCGGCCGGACCGTCCTCGACCGCGTGGTCTCCTCCAGCACGCCGACGATCCGGGCGCTGCGGCACGCCCGCCGCCCGGCGCGGCCGGTCCCGCACCGGCCGCTCGCCGTCGCCTGCGAGCGCCGTCCCGCCTACGTCACCGGCCTGCCCGATCTGCCCGGCGCCGTCCACGAAGCCGAGATGGTCAGCGTGTTCGCCGCCGGCAGCGCGATCCTGGCCGGCGCGGAAGCGACCGTCCGGAACGTGACGGACCGGCTGACGGAGTACTCGTGCGCGCATTTCGCCTGCCACGGCGGCACGACCCCGGACGGCGAGGCCGCGTTGTTCCTCGCCGACGGCCCGCTCACCACCACCGGCATCAGCCGGCTCGACCTCGGCGACGCCCAGCTGGCGGTGTTGTCGGCGTGCCACACCGCGATGCCCGACGCGGCCGCGCCGGACGAAGCCGGCCACCTGGCCGCGGCGCTCCAGATCGCCGGGTTCCGCCAAGTGGTCTCGACGTTGTGGGCCATCGGCGAAGAAACGGCGGCCACCGTCACGGCCGGCATCTACGGATCCCTCGCCCGACCGGACGGCACCCTCGACCCGGCGGGCACGGCGGCCGCCCTGCACGCCGTGGTGAAGCGGCTGCGGGACGAGTCACCCTACGAGCCGGGCAAGTGGGCCCAGTTCGTCCACTTCGGACAGTAAAAGGGCGGTACCCCGTTTCCCGGCCGTTTCCCGGCGCGTCGGTAATTGACTTTCCGGAAACGGCGAAGACCGGCGAAATTCCTGCCGGAGAAGATTGACTCTTACGGACGGGAAAGATCGGCGCTAGGGTCGTCCTCGCCCTGGCGCCGCTCCCGCTTGCCCATTCCGTGAAATCCGCTCGAAACCCCGGCGCAGCCCGGAATCTCCGGTGCCGCGCGCCGTTGTCCTGTCTCCGACCGCCCCCGAGGACCTGATCGATGTCAGTGCAGTTACCCGCCCGCTACGTCCTGCCGGTCGCCGTCGTCGTCACCGGTGCGGTGTGGTGGTGGCTGACGACCGAGGTGCCGGGGGCGGACCGGACGCTGGTGGCCTGGTACGGCGGGGTGGCCGCGGCGGTGGTGTGCGCGGCGGTGACGCTCGCCGCGCACTTCGCGCAGGCGGCGCGCCGGTACCGGAGCCGGATCGAGGCGCTGGACGCCCAAGCCGTCGGGCTCGCCGACGACACGGTGCCCGCCCTGGTCCAGCGGGTGCGCGACGGTGCGTCGGCGGACACCGCGCTCGCCGAAGTGCCGGACTCGATCGACGGGGCCCACCGGCGGCTCCTGGCCACGGTCGCGCAGGAGATCAGCCGGGGCGAGCGGATGCGCGCGGCCACGATGGCGGCCTGCGCCAACGCCGCCGGCCGCGTCCAGGCGCTGGCCACCAGCATGCTGGCCGACCTGCGCGAAATGGAAGGCCGCCACGACGAAACCGTGCTCGGCGACCTGCTCGAACTGGACCACAGCACCGCGCAGGCGGGCCGGCTGGCGGACAGCATCGCCGTGCTGACCGGAGCGCGGTCCGGCCGGCGCTGGACCAAGCCGATCGTGATGGAGAGCATCCTGCGCGGCGCGATGGGGCGCATCAGCGCCTACCAGCGGGTGCGGACGCACTCGACCAGCACCGTCGCGGTCGCCGGGTACGCCGCCGAAGGCGTCATGCACGCCCTGGCCGAACTGATGGACAACGCCACCAGCTTCTCCCCTCCCTCGGAGGACGTGCACGTGTACGTCGAGGAGGTGCACGCGGGCGTGGTGGTCACCATCGAGGACAGCGGCCTGGTGATGGGGCCCGCGGCGCTGGAGCGGGCGGTGCGGGCGGTGTCCTCCGAACCGCTGGACCTGACCACGCTGTCCGGGACCCGGCTGGGCCTGGCCGTGGTGGGGTGCCTGGCCCGCAAGCACGGCCTGACCGTGCACTTCCGGCCGTCCGCGCGGGGCGGCACCGGCGTGGTGGTGCTGATCCCGCGGCTCCTGATCACCCAAGCCGAACCGGACACCCCGCCGGCCGCGCCGCCGGTCGAGAAGCCCGAACCGGTGGCCGTGGCCGCCGCGCCGGTGTCCACAGTGGAGAGTGCCGCGTCCGGGCTGCCCCAGCGGCGTCGCGGGCAGACGCTGGCCGCCGCGCCCAAGCCGCCACCGCCACCGGCGCCGAGTCCCGCGCCCGCCCGGGCCGACGCCGGGGCGAAGTTCAGCGCGTTCCACGCGGCCGGCCGGGGAACCCGCCCTTCTGCTTCCTCGGAGGACAGCCGATGAACACCACGGACCACGACCTGGACTGGCTGCTGGAGAACCTCCGGAGCAAGACGCCGGGCACCCGGCACGCCCTGGTGCTGTCCAAGGACGGCCTCAAGCTCTGCCACACCCGCGGGCTCACCGTCGACCAGGCCGACCAGCTGGCCGCCATCGCCTCGGGCATCCAGAGCCTGGCCTACGGCACGTCCATCGAATTCGGCGACGGGACCGGCGGGGTGCGCCAGTCGATGACCGAGTTCCACGGCGGGATGCTGTTCATCGTGGAAGCCGGCGAAGGCGCCCACCTCGCCGTGATCGCCGACGACGACGCCGACGTGGGTCTCATCGGCCACAACATGAACGAGCTCGTCGAGCAGCTCGGCGAGTACCTGACCGCGCCGGCCCGCCCCCAGCAGCCGACGGCGGCCGGGTGACATGAGCCGGCAAGACCTCCACCGCGAGGACCCGGACCGGTTGTACACCGTCACCGGCGGGCGCAGCCGCGCGAACGAGAGCGCGCTGGACCTGGTGACGCTGATCGTGAGCGAAGGCGATCCGGTGCCGGGCATGCAGTCCGAGCACGTCCGGATCCTGCACCTGTGCCGGCACCCGACGGCGATGGTGGAGGTCGCCTCGGAGCTGGGCCTGCCGGTGAGCGTCGTGAAGATCCTGCTGTGCGACCTGCTCGACACCGGCCGGGTCACCGCCCGCCACCCGTCCTCGGCTCCCGCCGCCGCCGATCTGCCCGATCTCGAAACCCTGAAGCAGGTACTCGTTGGACTGCAGAAGCTCTGACCAGGACGTCCGCGCCCCGCTGCCGAGCACCGCCCGGGACGGGCTGAAGATCGTGATCGTCGGCGGGTTCGGGGTCGGCAAGACGACCATGGTCCGGTCGGTCAGCGAGATCCGCCCGCTCAGCACCGAGGAAACCATGACGCAGGCGGGCATCGGGATCGACGACGGTGCCTCGCCCGGCAAGACCACCACCACGGTCGCCTTCGACTTCGGCCGGATCAGCCTGAACGAGCGGATGGTGCTGTACCTGTTCGGCGCCCCGGGCCAGGAGCGGTTCTGGTTCCTCTGGGACCGGCTGTTCGCCGGGACGCTGGGCGCCGTCGTGCTGGTGGACACCCACCGGCTGGCCGATTCCTGGTACTCCATCGACCGCCTCGAACACCACGGGACACCGTTCATCGTGGCGCGCAACAACTTCGGCGAGCCGGAACACTCCCTCGACCAGGTGCGCCAGGCCCTCGACCTGTCCCCCGACGTGCCGCTGATCGACTGCGACGCCCGCCGGCGCGAGTCCAGCAAGACCGTCCTGCTCTCCCTCGTCCACCACCTCTTCGCCCTGTCCGCCGCCCGGGAGACCACTTCATGAGCACCCCTCCGCCCGCCCTCGCCACCCCGTTGTCCGGGCCGGGTTTCCAGCAGACGTCGGCGGATCTCTACGCGGAGATGCGGCGCACTCACGGGCCGGTGGCCCCGGTGCTGCTCGACGGGGACGTGCCGGCGTGGCTGGTCCTGGGGTACCGCGAAGTGCAGTACGTCGTCAGCAACCCGGAGGTCTTCGGGCGCGATTCGCGGCGCTGGAACGCCTGGGACCGCGTCCCGCCCGACTGGCCGTTGCTCCCGCTGCTGGCCCACCAGCCCACGATGATGTTCGCCGAGGGCGCCGAGCACCGGCGGCGGGCCCAGGCGCTCGACGAGGCCCTCGGTGCCGTGGACCAGTTCGAATTGGGCGCCCGGGCCCAGCAGGTGGCCGATCAGCTCGTCGACGCCTTCGCCGGCAGCGGCGAGGCCGACCTGATCACCCAGTACGCCGACGGGATCCCGCTGCCCGTCGTGGCCCGGATGATCGGTGTGCCGGACGCGGAAACCGCCGACCTGGTCCGGGACGTCTACCGGACGCACGCCGCCGGCGAGGGCGCGAACGAGGCGTACGCGCGCGTCCGCGACAAGGTGCGGCGGCTGGTCGAAGCCAAGCGGCGCGACCCCGGGCCGGACGTCACCTCGCGGCTGCTGGCCCACCCGGCCGGCCTCGCCGGCGAGGAGATCACCGAGGACCTGCTGCACCTGATGAACGCGGGTCAGCTGCCCACCGCGTACTGGATCGGCAACACCCTGCGGCTGATGCTCACCGACGACCGCTTCGCGATGACGCTGTCCGGCGGGCGCCGCAGCGTCGGCCAGGCGCTGAACGAGGTGCTCTGGGAGGACACGCCGACGCAGAACTTCCCGGGCCGGTTCGCCGTCCACGACCTCGGGCTGGGCGGCCGGCAGATCCGCAAGGGCGACCTGCTCATCCTCGGGCTCGCCGCGGCCAACCAGGACCCGCTCGTCCGGCCCGTCCCGCAGGCCTCGACCGGCAACCAGGCGTACCTGTCGTTCAGCCACGGCGAACACCGGTGCCCGTACGCCGCCCAGGAGATCGCCAAGGTCATCGCCGAGGCGGCGATCGAGGTCCTGCTCGACCGGCTCCCGGACGTCGGGCTGGCAGTGCCGGCCGGCGAACTGGCCTGGCGGCCGTCACCGCTGTTCCGCGGGCTGGCGGCGCTGCCGGTGAAGTTCACGCCGGCCTGGTGATTCCCCCGGCTCGCGGATAGCCCGCGCACCGGGACCGTGGGATTCTGGCGGCTCACCAGGCGGGGAGCCGGAAATGGGCGGGTTGCGGCGGTATCGCACAGTGGTGTCCGACAGCGCGTTGTGGGACCGGTTCCGGTTCCGCGCCGGGGACATCGTGCTCAGCACCCCGCCGAAGTGCGGCACGACGTGGCTGCAGATGCTGTGCGCGCTGCTGGTCTTCGGCACCGCCGAGCTGCCCCGGCCGCTCACGGAGATTTCCCCGTGGCTGGACGCGACGACGTACGACACCGAGGCGATCCTCGCCGCGCTGGAGAGCCAGGAGCACCGGCGGTTCGTCAAGACGCACACCCCGCTCGACGGCCTGCCGTCCGCGCCGGGGGTGACGTACGTGTGCGTCGGCCGTGACCCGCGGGACGCGATGCTGTCGTTCGACCACGCGGTGGCCAACATCCACCCGGACGCCATCACCGCGGGCGGCCTTCAGGTCCTCGCCCCGCCGCCGGCCGACCCGCTCGACCGGTTCCGGCGGTGGGTGGACGCGGAACCCACGCCGTCGTCGGACACGTTCGGCGTGAGCCTGGCGAACCTGGTCCACCACGTGCGGACGTTCTGGGACCACCGCGACGAGCCCCGGGTGGCGTTGTTCCACTACGCGGACCTGCAGGCCGACCTTCCGGGCCAGCTGCGCCGATTGGCGGACGCCCTGTCGATCTCGTCGCGGCGCATCGAGCAGCTCGCCGCGGCGGCCACGTTCGACCGTATGCGCAACCGCGCCGACGAGCTGGCTCCCGGCGTCGACGCGAAGCTGTGGCGCAGCAATAAGGCGTTCTTCCGGTCGGGCACCAGCGGGCAGTGGCGTGACGTGCTCGACGCCGCCGCGATCGACCACTACCACCGGCGGGTGGCCTCGCTGGCGCCCGCCGACCTGGCCGGGTGGCTCCACCGGGGCTGACGCTTGGCCCACTCGCGAAGGGACTTCCGGGCAGACTTTTGGCACCACCCGATGGTGTGGTGTTAACTGGCGCGGAAGACAGAGAGCGTTTCCCCAACGCGGCTGCGACGGCGCAGGCTCGCCCGCCCCCCACCGGAAAGGCCCTCCATGCGCGTGTCCGCCCCGCTGTCGTCCGGCCAGCAGCGCCTTTGGACCGTTTGCCAGCTGGACGGGGCCGGAGCGGCCTACAACGAGACGATGGCGTTCGCGTTGCGCGGGCCGGTGGATCGGGCGGCACTGCAGCGGGCGTTCGATGCTCTCGCCGAGCGGCACGAGGCGCTGCGGACCCGGTTCGTCGTCGAGGACGGGCGGCCGGTGCAGGTGGTCGAGAATGTCGGGTTTCCGTGCTTTGTCAACGATGTCTCCGGGCGGCCGGAGAAGGCGGCCGAGCTGCGGCGGGCCGAGGCCCTGGCGGCGTTCGACCTGACGCGGGCCCCGCTGGCCCGGGCCCGGCTGCTGGTGGAGTCCGATCGCGAGCACGTCCTCCTGATCACCGTCCACCACGCCGTCTTCGACGGCTGGTCGCGGACTCTCCTCTTGCGCGAACTCGGCCTCCTCTACGCCGCCGAGCTGAGCGGCACCGAAGCCGCCCTGCCACCCGCCCGGCCCTACCGGGACCACGCGCGGGCGCAACAGGACTGGCTGACCGGCGACGGCCCGTCGCCGCACGAGGACTATTGGCGGGACCGGCTCGACGGTGTCCCCCCGGTGCTGGAACTCCCTGCCGACCGGCCGCGGCCCGCCCGGCAGGACTTCCGGGGTGCCCGGGTGCCCGTGCAGCTCGGGCCGGAACTCACCGCGCGGCTGAAGACCCTGGCGCGCGAGCACGGCGTCACCCTCTACTCCACCATCCTGACCTGCTGGTGCCTCCTGCTATCCCGACTTTCCGCGCAAACTGACATCGTTGTCGGCGTCCCCACCGCCAACCGCGACGACACCGGCGAGAACACGCTCGGCTTCTTCGTCAACACCCTCGCCGTGCGCGCCGACCTGTCCGGCCCACGGACCGGCGCCACCCTGCTGACAGAAGTCCGCGCGGCCCTGCGGGGCGCCATCGACCACGCCGAGCTGCCCTTCGAACGGGTCGTCGAGCTGGTCAACCCGCCGCGCAGCCCGGCGCACACCCCGCTGTTCCAGACCATGTTCGCCTGGGTGCCCACCCAGCACGACCTCCTCGACCTGCCCGGCGTGGCCGTCGCGCCCCTCGACGTCGAGCACGCTCCCGCGAAGTTCGACCTGGCCCTCGGTCTGGCGCACGAAGCCGGTGACGTCCAAGGCCACCTCGACTACGCCGTCGCCCTCTTCGACCACGCCACCGCCGAGCGGTACGCCCGCTACCTCGTCCGGCTGCTGGACCAGCTGGCCACGCGGCCGGACGCGGACATCACCGGCTACGAGCTCCTCGACGACGCCGAACGCCGCGAGATCCTCACCTCCTGGAGCACCGGCCCGCGACCGAACCGGCGGCCCGGCGGGCTCGTCGAGCGGTTCACCGCCCACGCCGACACCAGCCCGGACGCCCCCGCACTCGTCTGCGACGGCCAGACCTGCACCTACGGCGAACTGGACCGCCGCAGCACGAAACTGGCGAACGCGCTGCGGGCCCGCGGAGCCGGCCGCGGGCGGGTGGTCGGTGTCCTCAGTGGACGGTCGAAGGACCTGGTCACCGCCGTGCTCGGCGTGCTGAAGACCGGGGCCGCCTACCTCCCGCTCGACCCGGCCCAGCCGGCCGCCCGGCGCGCGGCGATGATCGAGGACGCGTGCCCGGTGCTGGTCCTCGACGAGGGCCTTCCCTTGGACGGCGACGAAACCCGGCGACCGGCGGGAACCGAGCCCGGCGACACCGCGTACGTGATCTACACGTCGGGGTCGACCGGGCGCCCGAAGGGGGTCGAGGTCACCCACCACAGCGTCCTCGCCCTGTTCGACCAATGGCTGGACCGCTTCGGCGCGACACCCGGCGAAGCGACGTCGGCGTGGTCGAGCATCGGCTTCGACGCCTCGGTGCACGAACTACTGCTGCCCCTGACCACCGGTGCCGTCCTGCACGTGGTGCCCGAGGACGTCCGGCCCGACCCGGCCGCGCTGATGGCCTGGTTGCGGGAGCACCGGGTGGTCCAGGCCTTCCTGCCGCCCGCCTACATCCGGTGGGCCGACGAAGACCCCGCCCGCCTGCAGGGGCTCGCGTTGCGGCAGCTGCTGACCGGCGTCGAACCGCTGCCGGAAGCCGCCCTCGCCCGGTTCGCGGCCGCCCTGCCCGGGCTGCGGATCTGTTTCGGCTACGGGCCGACCGAAGCCACGCTCTACGCCACCGCGCACGTCGACCCGCAGCCGCGCGACCGCCCGGCCCCGATCGGACGGCCGCTGCCCGGCTCCCGGCTGTACCTCCTCGACGAGCGCCTGCGCCCGGTGCCGCCCGGCGTGGTCGGCGAGGTGTTCCTGGCCGGCGACTGCCTGGCCCGCGGCTACCTGCACCGGCCCGACCTGACCGCCGAACGGTTCGTCGCCGATCCGTTCAAGCCCGGCGAGCGGATGTACCGGACCGGGGACCTGGCGAGGTGGCTCCCGAGCGGTGAAGCCGAATACGCCGGCCGCCGCGACGACCAGATCAAGCTGCGCGGCTTCCGCATCGAACCCGGCGAGGTGACGGCCGCCCTGCTCGCCGTGCCCGGCGTGCAGGAAGCCGCCGTGCTGGTGGACCGCGAAGGCGAGCCGCGGCTCGTCGCCGGGGTCGCGGGCGCCGGCCGGACACCGCACGAATGGCGGGCCGCGCTGGCCGGACGGCTGCCGGACTACATGATCCCGTCGGTGTTCGCCGAGTTCGACCGGCTGCCGATGAGCCGCAGCGGCAAGCTCGACCGCGACGCCGTCCTGGCGCGCGCCCGCACGAGCGCCCCCGCCGCGGTCAACACCACCGCTCCGCGCGACCACGCCGAACTCGCGCTGCTGCGGATCTGGCGGAACCTGCTGCTGCACCCGGCGATCGGTGTCTCGGACGACTTCTTCGACGTCGGCGGCACGTCGATCTCGGCGATCAAGCTGGCCCACGCGATCGGTGCGGAGTTCGGCCGGGAGCTGCCCATCCGGGACGTCATCCTGCACCCGACCATCGAGGCGCAAGCCGCGCTGCTGCGCGCGGACCGCCCACCGGAGACCGGCAGCCTGATCGAGTTCCGCCGCGGCACGGGCCCGGCCCGGGTCGTCTGCGTGCACCCGGCGGGCGGCACGGCGTTCTGCTACCTGCCGCTCAGCGGGCTCCTGCCCGACGACGCCGGCGTCGTCGGTATCCAGTCCCCCGGGCTCAACGCCGGGGAGCAGCCGCTGCCGAGCGTCGAGGCGATGGCCGAGGAGTACCTGCGGCTCGTCGACCCGCAGCCGGGGGAAAAGCTGGTCCTTTGTGGACTTTCCTACGGCGGGCTGATCGCCTACGAGATGGGCCGCCGGCTCGGCGAGCGCGCCAGCGTCGTCCTGCTCGACACCACCGCCACCGACGACCCGGCCGCGAAGGCGGCGATCGAACCGGTACCCGCGGCCGAGTTCCGCGAGAAGCTGGTCCGCTTCAACGGGATGTACCCCGGCATCGAGGACGCGCAGATCGAGCGCTACCACCGCACGTACAACCACAACCGGCTGACCGCGCGCGAACACGACCCCGGCGAAACCGCCGCGCGCGTGCTCTTCGTGCAGGCCGTCGGCGAGGACCCGATCCCCGGCAGCGCCGAGTTCTGGCGCCGCCGCGCCCTCGGCGAGTTCGATGTGGTCCCCGCGGACTGCGGCCACTGGGACATGCTGGAAAGCGACGCGTTACCACTGGTCGCGAAGCTGATCACGGCCGAGCTGGCGGCCCGATGACCTCGATCGCCCGCCGCGTCCACGACCGGGCCTTGCGGCACCCGGACGCCCTCGCCGTGGCCGACGGCGACCGCCGCCTCACCTACGCCGAGCTGAACGCCGGCGCCGCCGCCGTCGCGGAGTCGCTGTCCCGCCGGGGAATCCACCCGGGCGACGCGGTCGCCGTCAGCCTCCCGCGCTCGGCGGACCTCGTCCTCGTGATGCTGGGCGTGCTGCGCCTGGGCGCTCAGGTCGTGCCACTGGATCGGCAAAGCCCGCCCGCGCGCCGCGATGTCATCCTCGCCGACGCGGGCGCTGCGATCGTGGTCGGCGACGAACCGCCCGGCATCCCCCCGGCCGAGCTGCTGGCCGAAGCCGTGGAAGTGGGCGCGCCCGCCGAACCGGCGCCGGCGTCGTTCCTCTTCGCCACCTCCGGCACGACCGGGCGCCCCAAGGGGGTCGAGGTCCGCGACGCCGGGATCCTCCGGCTGGCCGAACCCGGCTGGCTCGACATCGGCGCGCGGTTCGCCTGCCTGGCCAACCCCGCTTTCGACGCGCTCAGCTTCGAGGTCTGGGTGCCGCTGCTCACCGGCGGCACGTGCGTGATCCTCGATGACGACACCGTGCGCGACCCGCAGGCGTTCGCCGACGCGCTGGTACGGGAACGCATCGACACGATGTTCGTCACCGCGACGCTGTTCAACGCGGTCGCCGAAACCGTCCCCGGCAGCTTCGCCACCGTACGCCGGGTCGTCATCGGCGGCGAGCAGCTCAACGCGCCGCTGATCCGCCGCTGGTACCAGGCCAACCCGGACTCGCCGACGCGGCTGCAGAACGGCTACGGCCCGACCGAGACGACGACGTTCGCGCTCAGTTACACGATCCCGCGCGGCTTCGACGGCGACGTCGTCCCGATCGGCCGTCCGCTCCCCGGCACCGGCGCGGTCGCGGTCTTCGAACCGGACGAGCGAGTGGCCACCGAAGGCGAAGTCGCCGAGCTGTACCTCTCCGGCGCCGGTGTCGCCCTCGGCTACCGCGGGCTGCCCGCGGAGACCGGGCAGCGGTTCGTCCGGCTGCCGTGGCTGGACGAGGGCCGCGCGCGGTTCTACCGCACCGGCGACCTCGTCCGAGTGCTGCCGGGCGGGCGCTACGCCTACGTCGGGCGCACCGACCGCCAGGTCAAGGTCCGCGGGTTCCGGATCGAGCCGGGCGAGCTGGAGCAGCGCCTCCTCGCACACCCGGGGATCCGGCAGGCCCACGTAGCCGTGCGCCGCGCGGCCACCGCCGAACTGCTCGCCTTCGTCGTGGCCGGCGACCTGTCCTTCGACGCGTTCGAAGCGCACCTGGCCGAGACGGTTCCGGCCTACATGCGGCCGCACCACGTCTTCCGCGTCGACGAGCTGCCGCGGAACGCGAACGGCAAGGTCGACGAAACCGCGCTCCTGGCCGGTGGCCTCCCCGCGTGGCGGCCGGACACCGGCGGCGACGCGACGGCGTGGGAACGCGAAGTCCTCGACGTCGTGTCGGACGTCCTCGGTGGCCCGGAACTGCATCCCGGCGACACGTGGCTGCGGTCCGGGGGCGACTCGCTCAAGGCGTTGCGGCTCCGATTCGCGATCCGGGAACGCTGGGGCACGGACCTGCCGCCGTCGGTCGTCCAACGCGGCACCTTCGCCGAGCTCGCCGCGGCGATCTCGGGGGCGGGACGCGCCGCCTACCCGGAACCGGCCGCCCCGACCACCGCCACCGTCGCCCCCGCCACCAGCGAACAACAGCGGCTTTGGCTGGTGCAGCACCGCAATCCCGCGTCCACGGCCTACCACGTGCCGCTCGCCTTCCGGGTCACCGGCGAGCCGGACCTCGAGGCGTTGCGCCGGGACGTGCGCGGGCTGGTCGAGCGGCACCCGGCGCTGCGCACCGCGTTCGAGGCCACCTCCGCCGGCCTGCGGCAGGTGACGCAACCGGCGTACGACCCGTGGACCGAGCCCTCCGACGACTTCTTCACCGCGCCCTTCGACCTCGCTTCGGGCCGGCTGCTGCGCGCGGCCTGGCGTCCCGACGGGACGTTCCTGCTGTGCCTGCACCACATCGCGGTCGACGGCTGGTCGCTCAACATCCTGTTCCGGGAGCTGTCCGGCACCCCGCCGCGAGACGCGCACACACCCCTCGACTTCGCCGCCTGGCAGTCCCGCTGGTTCGCCTCCCCCGGCTACCGCGACCGGCTGATCGAACGGTCCGACGACGCCGAACCCCTCGGCGAAGCGTCCCTGGCCGGACGGCTCCACACGACCCGCATCGACCGTGAGCGCGTCGACACCTGGGCCGCCGAGCTGGGCCTGACGCGGTTCCAGCTGCTGCTCGGCGTCTTCGCGTGGAGCCTCTACGCGGTGACCGGGCGGACCCGGCCGCGGATCGCCGCGCCGGTGGCGAACCGGCCGGTGCGGGCCTTCGAAGACAGCGTCGGGATGTTCGCCAACACCGTCCGGCTGCCCCTGGCCGTGTCCCCGGACGAGGACCTGGGCACCCAGCTCCGCCGGCTCGGCACCGCAGCGGGCGCGGCCCTGGACCACCAGGACGTCGCCTTCGCCGACCTCGATCCCGGCTACGCGGCCTTCGACTACCTGTTCGTCCTGGAGAACACCGACTTCGAAGCACTGCGCCTCCCCGGCTGCGCGATCAGTCCACAGTGGATCGAGGCGGCGGAGGCGAAGTGCGCGCTCACGCTGTCGGTCGTGGAACGACCGGACGGCTTCGATTGCCTGTGGGAGTACGGGGAAGGCCACTTCACCGAGACCGAGGCGACGGCCCTCGGCGACGTCTTCGGCCGCGCCCTGCACGGCGACGCGCGGACACCGGACCGTCCTGACCACGGCCGCGGGGCCGACACCGGCCTGGCGTGGGAAACCATCGCCGAAGGCTTCGCGCGTCAGGTCGCGCGGACGCCCGGCGCCCCGGCGCTGACCGGCGACACGACCCTGACCTACGCCGAACTGGACGCGCACGCGGCCCGGCTCGCCGCCACCCTGCCCGCGGACGCCACCGACATCGCGCTGTACTTCCGGCCCTCGGCCGAGCACGTCGTCGCGCTGCTGGCGCTCGCCCGGCTGAACATCACCGCGGTGCCGCTGGATCCGGCGTACCCACCGGAGCTGCTGCGCGCCATGCTCGACCGCGTCCGGCCGCGGTGCGTCCTGCTCGCGCCGGGGGAAACGTTCGACACCGACGTCGAGCGGCGGTTCGTCACGCTCACCGGCGGCCCGGTGCCGGACGTCCCGGCCCGGCACGCCGGCCGGCCGCTCTACACGCTGTTCACCTCGGGCTCGACCGGCGTGCCGAAGGGCGTGCGCGTCCCGGACCGCACGCTGGCCAACCTGCTGCAGTGGCAGGACGCGCCGCCCGCGGCGACCCAGCAGTTCTCGATGCTGTCGTTCGACGTGTCGTTCCAGGAGATCTTCACGACGCTCTGCGGCGGCGGCCGGCTGCACCTGATCCGCCCGGAGTGGCGGCACGACGTCCCGGCGCTGCTGGCGCAGCTCGACACCGCGGGCATCGAGCGGATCTTCCTGCCGTACGTCGCTTTGCAGCTGCTCGCCGAGCACGGCGTCCGGCTCGGGCGGTACCCGGCGCGGCTGCGGGACGTGCTCACGGCCGGCGAGCAGCTGGTGTGCACGCCGGCGATCCGCCGGTGGTTCGCCGGGCTGCCCGGCGCACGCCTGCACAACCACTACGGGCCGACCGAGACCCACGTCGTCAGCGCGCTGACCCTCGACGGCGATCCGGCTTCGTGGCCCGAGCGGCCCGCCATCGGCCGGCCGGTGGCGAACGCGGTCCTGCGCGTCGCCGACGCCGCGGGCACCCCGCTGCCGCCCGGCCAGATCGGCGAACTGCTCATCGGCGGGCTCGCGGCGAACCGCTGCTACCTCGGCGACGCGGCGCCGGAGAAGTTCGCCGAGCTGCCGGAGCTGTACTACCGCAGCGGCGACCTCGCGCACTTCGACCGCGCCGGGCTGCTGCACTTCGACGGCCGGGCCGACCGGCAGGTCAAGGTCAGCGGCCACCGCCTCGAACTCGGGCAGGTCGAAGCCGCGCTGCTGCGGCACCCGGACGTCGTCAACGCGGTCGTCACGGTCCAGGACGACCGGCTGGCCGCGTTCCTGGAGTGCCGCCGGACGCCGTCGGCCGCGGAACTGGCGGACTCCCTGGTGCCGCTGCTGCCGCCGCACGCGCGGGTGGACCGCTTCCGGGTCGTCGACGTCCTGCCGCGCACGCCGAGCGGGAAGCTCGACCGCGACGCCGCTTCTTCGGCGCCCGGAACGGACCTGCACCGGACGGCGGACCGGCCGTCGAGCGAGCTGGCGGCGCTGTTCGAGGAGGTGACCGGGACGCCGATCGGCCTGGACGAGACCTTCTTCGCCGCCGGCGCCGGTTCGCTGGCGCTGATGCGGTTCCACCTGCGCTGCGCGGAAGCCGGGTACCGGTTCACTGTGGCGGACCTCTTCGAGCACGTCACGCTGCGGGACCTCACGCGGCACCTGGCGAGCGGCCCGGCCGCGACCGCTGTGTCGTCCCGGCCCGTGGCCGACGAGCCGGTGGCCGTGATCGGCATGGCGGTCCGGCTGCCGGGCGCGCGGAACCTGGCCGAGTTCTGGGACCTGGTCGTCTCGGGCCGCCGCGGGATCGAGGAGTTCCCGGCGGCGGACGGCCTGGTCGGCGCGCGCAGCCTCCTGGCCGACCCGCTGGCGTTCGACCCCGGGTACTTCGGCGTCAGCCACCGCGACGCGGCCCTGATGGACCCGCAGCAGCGGCAGTTGCTGATGGCGTGCGTGGAAGCGTTGACGCACGCCGGGATCACCGCGGGAGCCGGCGTCGGCCTGATCGCGGGCGGCGGCGAGAGCACGTACTTCCAGCAGATGCTGCGCGAAGCCGACCCGGCGGCCTTGCCGGACGGCTTCCAGCTGGCCCTGCACCACGAGAAGGACTTCCTGGCGACGAAGGTGGCGTACCACCTGGACCTGACGGGTCCGGCGCTGACGACCCAGACGGCGTGCTCGAGTTCGCTGGTGGCGGTCCACCAGGCGGCGGCGATGCTGCGCGGCGGCGAGGCGGAGGTGATGCTGGCGGGCGGCGTGCTCGTCGACGTCACCCTGGCCGAGGGCTACCGGTACCGGCCGCAGCACATCTTCTCGCCGGACGGGCACTGCCGCCCGTTCAGCGACGACGCCGCCGGAACGGTGGGTGGCAGCGGCGTCGGCGTCGTGGTCCTGAAGCCGCTGTCGGCGGCCCGCCGCGACGGCGACCCGGTGTACGCGGTGGTCACCGGCTCGGCCGTGACCAACGACGGCGCGGTCAAGCAGGGCTACAGCGCACCGTCCCCGGCCGGGCAGCGTGCGGCGATCCGCGCGGCCCTGGAGCGAGCCGGGCGCACGGGGGCGGACGTCGGGTACGTGGAGACGCACGGCACGGGCACCCGCCTGGGCGACCCGATCGAGGTGGCGGCGCTGCGGGAGGCGATGCCCGAGGCCTCGGCGTGCGCGATCTCGTCGGTGAAGAGCCAGCTCGGCCACCTCGGCGCGGCGGCCGGGGTGGTGGGGCTGGTCCGCGCGGTGCTTTCGCTGCACCACGGCGTGCTGCCGCCGACGGTCGACTTCCGGGCTCCCAACCCGGCGTTGGAGCTGGGGCCGTTCCGGGTGCCGACGTCGGCGGAGCCGTGGCCCGCGGGCCCGCGGGTGGCCGGGGTGAGCAGCTTCGGCATCGGCGGGACGAACGCGCACGTCGTCCTGGAGTCGGTCCGGCCCGGGTCGCCGCCACGGCGTGATCCGGTGCGATGCTTGGTGCTTTCGGCCCGCAGCGCCCCGGCCCTGAAGCTGGAGGCGGCCCGGGTGGCGGAGTACCTGGCCGCGCACCCGGAGTCCTATGTGGACGTTCTGCGGCACCTGCAGTCCGGTCGCCCGGCGGGTCGCTGGCGGATGGCGGCGGCCTGCGAGGACGCGGCCGCGGCGGTCGAATGGCTGCGCACGGCCGAGCCGCGGGAGGTGACCGAGCCGGCGGGCACCACGCCCGCCGCCGGGCCGGCCGCCGCGTGGCTGGCCGGCGCTCCCTTCGACTGGGGTCACTCCCCCGCCCCCGCGCCGTGGGACTTCCCGCCGCCCGCGTTCGACACCGCACCCTTCGACTTCCCGCGGCGCACCACCACCCGGCTGCCCGAAGCCGCCTGGCTGCACCAGCCCACCTGGATCCGCCTGCGCCGGGCGACCACCGCCACCGCAGCCGACCGCGTCCTCGTCATCTCCGGCGAAGGCGCCCTCACCGCGCCCGCCCTCGACGCCGCCTACCCCCGCGTCGTGCGCGTCCACGCGGCCGGCCACTTCGCCCGCCTCGGCCCCGACACCTTCGAAGCCGACCCGGCCGACACCGCGCAGCTCCGCCAAGTCCTCGACGCCCTGCCGAACCGGGAAATCGACTGGCTCCACACCCTCCCGCTCGGCATCACCGGCCCCGTCGGGGAGAAGTCCCTCGACCACGCGCGATGGGCCTGCCTCGACACGCCGGCCGCGCTCCTCCGCGCCGCCCACGACCGTCCACTGAGGACGTGGTGGGTCTCGCACGGCGCCACGGCCACGCGTCCCGAAGCCGGGCTGCTCGCCGGGATCACCGCCGTCGGGCCGCAGGAGACCGGCGTCCCCGGCCACTGGGTCGACCTCGAAAGCCCCGACTTCGACCGCATCGCCGACCTCCTCACCGGCCCGACCCCGCCCGAGCGCGTGACCTTCCGGAACGGGTTCTGGTGGCGGCAAGGAACCGCCCCCGCCGAGGCCCAAGAAGTATCCACAATGGACGGGAAGTACCTCGTTCTCGGTGGCACGGGCGGCATCGGCACCGCGGTCGCCGAAGAGCTGCTGACCCGCTCGACCGGCCGGGTCGTCCTGCTCGCCCGCCACCCGCACCTGCCCGAGGCCCTCGCACCGTGGGCCGACCGCGTCGACCTGCTCGCCGCCGATCTCACGAAGATCACCGCCGACGCGATCGACGGCCCGCTGACCGGGATCGTGCACGCCGCCGGGACACCGGGCGGCCGCTTGATCGCCACCCGCGGCGAAGGCACCCAGGACGTCAAGCTCGCCGGCGCCCTCCTCGTGGAAGCGCTCATCGAACGCGACCACCCGGCCTTCGCCGTCTACTGCTCGTCGCTGTCCGCCCAGTTCGGCGGCACCGGCCAGCTCGACTACGCCGCCGCCAACGGGTTCCTCGACGCACTCGCCCACCGGGACGGCCCGACCGCCCGGCTCGCCATCGGCTGGGACGTCTGGCGCGACAGCGGCATGGCCGTCACCGCCCTGGAATCCGACGCCCGGCACCAGGCCCACCTGGCCGTCGGGCTGAGCGACGACGAAGGGCGGCGCACCTTCGCCCGCGCGCTGGCGACCGGCCTCCCGCAGGTCCTGGTGGCCACGACCGGCCTCGAAACCGCCAAATCGTTCCACGAACGCGAAGCCCCGCAGGCGGCGGCGAAACCCGCCGAGGCGGACCTGACCGAGGAAGTCCGTGCCCTCCTGGGCGTCGCCGAGCTCGACCCGGACGTCCCGCTCTACGACCTCGGCGCCGACTCCCTCACCCTGCTGGACGTGGTCGAGTCGGTGAAACGCCTCTACGGCGTCGACCTCGATCTCGCCTGGCTCGGCCCGGAGGTCACCATGGCGGGGTTGCTGGCCGAGCTGGGCCGGGCCGCCGGCACCGGCGAAGTCGTCGTCCAGGTGTGGCGCGAAGGGACGACGGCCGAGGTCGTCTGCCTCGTGCACCCGATCGGCGGGGACGTCCACGCGTACCGCCCGCTCGTCGAGGCCCTGCCGCCCGGGCTCGGCGTCTGCGTGATCGCCGACCCCGCGCTGAGCCGCCCCGAACCGCCGGGGTGGTCCGTCGCGGACCGGGCCCGCCGCTACCACGAGGCCCTCGAACGGCGATTCCCCGGCCGGAGCAAGCAGCTGGCCGGGTGGTCGTTCGGCGGCTGGGTCGCGGCCGGCATGGCCGCCGAAGCCGAGGCGGCCGGGCAGCCGGTGCGGGCCCTGCACCTCATCGACCCGCCGCCGCCCGGCGCGAGCGCCGCCGACTACGACGACACCCAGCTGGAGACGGTGTTCGAGCGCGAACTCGGCGGCGCCGCGGGCGAGCACGCGCGCAAGCTCGCCCGCGCCACCCGGGCCAACCTGCGCAGCATGACCGGGCACGCCCTGCCCCGCCTGACCGCCACGCCCAGCCACGTCTGGCTCGCCACCGAACCCGAACCGGGCCTGCCGGTGGCGAGCCGGGACGGCTGGCGGGACCTGCTGCCCGAACCGAGCCACTGGCACGAACTGCCCGCCACCCACTACGGCGTCGTGCACGCCCCGCACGTCACCGCGGTGGCCGCCGCCATCGAACGGTGAGACCCACCGGAGGAAAGGAAACCATGGAGCAGTACGAACTCGACGCCGTCAAGCGGATCACCACGCGGCCGGCGCGCGCCTACCGGACCCTGGCGGTGCGGGGCCTGACCCCGGTCATCGGCGCCGAAGTCACCGGCCTCGACCTGACCCGTGACCTGACCGACGAGCAGCTCACCGAGCTGAAGACGGCCTTCCTGGACCACCACGTCCTGGTGTTCCGCGACCAGGACATCTCGGTCGAGGACCACAAGCGCCTCGCCGCGGCCTTCGGCGAGCTGCGCCCGGTCAACCCGCCGCCCGAGCACGGCGACCCGTACATTCTCGAGGTCGCGACCGCGCCGGAGTCGGCCACTGTCTTCGGCAACGGCTGGCACGCCGACGGCACGGCCGACGAAGAGCCGTCACTGGGCTCGATGCTCCACATCACGCGGATGCCCGAGCCGGGCAGCGGCGGCGACACGCTCTTCGCGAACATGCACCTGGCCTACGACATGCTGTCGCCGAAGCTGAAGGAACTCCTGACCGGGCTGACCGCGATCCACGACGGCGCGCACGCCTTCCGCGGCCACAAGATCCCGGACGGCTACGAGCCGCCGGTGAGCGAGCACCCGGTCGTCGTGCGGCACCCGGAAACCGACCGGCCGCTGCTGTACGTCAACCCCGCCTACACCTCGCGCATCCCGCAGCTGTCGGCCGACGAGAGCCAGGCCGTGCTCGACCTGCTGTTCTCGGTCGTGCCGAACCGGCCGATGCTCGCCTGCCGGGTGCGGTGGGAGCCGGACACGCTGGTGTTCTGGGACAACCGCTGCGTCCAGCACCACGCGACCTACGACTACTACCCGCACACCCGCTTCGGCCACCGCGTCGCCATCGACGGCGGCCCGCTCAAAGGCTGAGAGGGAGCGCTCGATGTCGTCCGAACCCGTGGTGGACGTCCGCGATCCGGCCGTCCTCGACGACCCGATGCGCGGTTACGACCGCATCCTCGCCGCGGCACCGGTCTGCCGGGCCCGCCTGCCGAACGGCGAAGAGGGCTGGCTGGTCACCGGCAGCGCCGAAGTCCGCGCCGTGCTGGCGGATCCGGCCGTGCGCAACGACCCGGCGGGCCTGCCGGGCCAGGGCGCGCAGACACAGGAGGAGACGTTCCTCGCGCTGGGCACGCCGCGGGAACACCTGCCGTACCTGCGCGCGAGCCTGCTGAGCCTCGACGGCGCCGAACACACGCGGCTGCGGCGCAGCATCAGCCACGCGTTCGGCGCGGCGCGCGTCGCCACCCTGCGCCCGCGGGTGCAGCAGATCGCCGGCGAACTGCTCGACGGGCTCGGCGAAACGGCGAACCTGCTCGACGAGTACGCCTACCCGCTGGCCATGGCGGTGGTGTGCGAATTGGTCGGGGTGCCCGAGACGGACTGGGCGGACTGGTGGCGCTGGGGCAAGGTCCTCGTCGACGGCGACCCGGCGTCGATCACGCCGACGCTCACCGCGATGTTCGCCTATTGCCACGACCTGGTGGACCGCCGCCGCGCCGAACCCCGGGACGACCTGCTCAGCGAAGTCGTCGCCCAGGACGACCTGACCGACGTCGATGCGGTGGCCCTGGTCGTGTTCCTGGTGCTGGCCGGCCACGAGACGATGGCGAACATGCTGGCCAACGCGGCGCTCGCGCTGATGCGCGACCCCGCCCAGCGGGAGCTGCTGCGCGGCGAGCCGGAGCTGTGGCCGGCGGCGGTGCGCGAGCTGGTCCGCACGGACGGCCCGGTCCAGCTGGCCCGCTTGCGGTACGCGGCCACCGATCTGGAGGTCGGTGGCGTGCGGATCAAGGCGGGGGACGCGGTGCAGGCGGTGCTCGGCGCCGCCAACCGCGACCCGGCCCAGTTCACGCACCCGCACGCCGCGGACGTGCGGTGGCAGGCCGAGCACGGGGGCCGGGAAGGGAACGTCGGATTCGGCTGGGGGCCGCACTTCTGCCTCGGCGTGGCGCTGGCGAAGCTGGAGGCGGAGGTCGCGTTGCGGAGCCTGTTCGAGCGCTTCCCGGACGTCGAGCCGGTCGGGGAAGAGGCGTGGGTGCCGCTGCCGCGCGCCCGGCACCGGGTCGCCGTGGAGGTGCGGCTGCGGTGAACGCCCCGGACGTTTCGGTCATCCTGCCGTGCGCCGGGCTGGGAACGCGGTTCGGCGCGCCGTACGCGAAGGAACTGCACTGCCTGGCGCCCGGGGTCACCGTGCTCGACCGCAGCCTGGAGGCCGTGGTGGAGCTGGTGAAGAGCGGGCTCGGCGTGCGCGTGGTCGTCGTGATCGGGCCGCACAAGCTGGACACGGTGAAGTACCTGGCGCGCTACGCCGGCACCTTCCAGCTGGTCTTCGTCTACCAGGACGACGTGGCCGCGCCGGGGCTCGACGGGGCGATCCGGTGCGCCCTGCCGCTGACGTGCGGACCGGTGGCGCTGGTGCTGCCCGACATCGTCGTCAGCAGTGTGGAAAGCCTGCTCGGCGCGCTGCGGCAGACGGAGGTCGCGGGCTGGAGCGTGGTGGCCGCCGAAGAGCGGGATCCCGTGGTGCTGCGGCAGATGGGCGCGCTGACGGTGGCCGGCGGGGACGGCGTCGTGACCGTCGAGGCCGCCGCGGAGAAGCCGGCCGACCCGTCGGGCTTCAACGCGCTCTGGGGCATGGTGGCGGTCACCGCGGACCAGGCCCACCGGCTGCCGGACGTGGCGCGGCGGGACGCGGACAGCCCCCTGGCCGGGGCACGCGCCCTGATGGTGGCGCGGATCGTCAACTACAACACCACCGAGGGATGAGCATGCTCGACGACGTGATGGCGGCGCTGGAGACCGTCCTGCCCCGGCTGGCCGCGGTCACCGGCACGCCCGGCGTCGCCGTCGCGGTGGCGACGAGCGACGAGCTGCGGACGGCCGCGACCGGGTTCGCGGACCTGGCCGCGCGCACGCCGATGACCGCCGGGACGGTCGCGCCGGCGGGCTCGCTCACCAAACCCGTCACCGGCCTGGCGTTCCTGCAGCTCGTCGAGGCCGGGCTGGCCGGGCTGGACACGCCGGTCGACCAGGTGCTGCCCGCGGGACTTCGCGGCCCCGGCGCGGCGCCCGCCACCACCGCCATGCTGGCCGCCCACCAGGGCGGCTACACCAGCGACATCGTCACCGCGATCGCGCCCACCGCGCCGGCCGAGCCGATCCTCGGCTACGTCCGGCGCCGGCACGAGACCGGCCGCGCCGTCGAGTACGGCGGGGCGCGGCCGCTGATGACGGCGCCGGGGTCCTACTCGTACTCCAGCTTCGGCGTCGGCGTGCTCGGCGGGGTCGTCGAGCACCTGGCCGGTGAGCCGTACGCGGCCCGCGTCGCCCGGGAGGTGTTCGCGCCGGCCGGGATGGCGGACACGAGCCTCGACGAGGGGAACACCGGTGGCGCCACCGGGTACGCGGCGTTCGGCGACTGGTGCGTGCCGAGCCCGCCGCTGCGCACCGCGGCCTCCCCGGGCGTCGGGATGCGCACCAGTGCCGCGGATTTCGCGCGGTTGCTGCAATCGCTGCTGCGCACCGCCCGGGGCGACCGCGGGCTGGTCGGCCCGGACTCGCTCGCGGCCATGGTGACGCCGCGGGCCGAGCGCCCGAGCCCGCACGGCGTCCGCTCGTTCTCCGGCCTGACCCTCGAACTCGCCGATCCGGCGCTGGGCGAGGACTGGTGGTGGGGGCACACCGCGGCGTTCCCGTGGGGTTTCTGGTGGGAAGCGCGGGTCTGGCCGCACCGCGACCTCGCCGCGGTCGCGGTGGGCAACCGGTGGGACATGGCCCGGTTCCACAACCCCGCGACGCGCAGCGCGCCCGGGCTGGCCGTCGAGTGGGCGGGCCGCTGGGCGGTGGCCGGCGCGCCGGCGAAGCTCCCGGACATGGACGGGCGGCCCCGGTGGACCGGTCCCCGGCCCACGCCGGAGAGCTCGCACTGGATGGGCGTCCTGGTCGGCGAGCGCACCCACGGCCTGCTCGCCGTGCCCGGCCCGCTGCCGGTGGCGGCGCTGGCCGCCGGCGCCCGTTCCCTGGGCGAGGGCGACTCCGAGGGCTGGGACGCCGACGCGTTCGGGCGCGGCGTGGAGCAGGCCCGCGCGGTGGCACCGGACCCGGCCGCGCTCGGGGCACTGGGCCGGGAGCTGGGCCCGGCGGCGGCGCTGTGGATGCTGGAGTGCGGGGCGGCGAGCGCCGACGTCACCATGCCGGTCGGCTTCTACGCCGGGGCGGCGCGGTGACGCGGGTCCTGCTGTCCACGTACGGCACGCGCGGCGACGTCGAACCGCTGGTGGCCCTCGCGGTCGAGCTCCGGGCGCTCGGCGCGGACGTGCGGATGGGCACCCCGCCGGATGCGGAGTTCGCGGACCGGCTGGCCGGTCTCGGGATCGAGCGGGTGCCGATCGGGCCGCCGGTGCGGGCGATGATGGGCGCGACGGCCGCCGAACTGACCCGGTACCGCACCGAGCTGCTCGAGACGCAGTTCGCCGTTCTCCCCGAGGCGGCCGAGGGCTGCGACGCACTGGTGGCGGCCGGCTTGGCGCAGGTCGCCGCGCGGTCGGTGGCCGAAGCCGCGGGCCGCCGCTACGTCTACGTGACGTATTCGGCGGTCAACCTGCCGTCGCCGCACCACGCGCCGCCGCCGCGGCCGGGCTGGCCGGAGCCGCCGGGGCTGGACAACCCGGCGCTCTGGGCGTTGGACGCCCAGCGGGTCGACGCGCAGTTCCGCGAGGCGCTCGACAGCCACCGGGCCGCGCTGGGCCTGCCGCCGGTGGCCGGCGTCCGCGACCACGTCTACACCGACCGGCCGTGGCTGGCGGCGGACCCGGTGCTCGGGGCGGCCACCCCGGATCTCGACGTGGTCCAGACCGGCGTGTGGACGTTGCCGGACGAGCGGCCGCTGCCCGCCGGGCTGGAGGAGTTCCTGGCGGCGGGGCCGCCGCCGGTCTACGTGGGCTTCGGCAGCATCACCCCGGCGCCGGACGTCGTCCTCTGGTCGGTGGCGGTCAGCCGCGCCCGCGGGTACCGGGTGCTCGTCTCGCGCGGCTGGGCCGACCTGGCCGTGGACGGCTGTTTCGCCGTCGGCGACGTCAGCCACCAGCGCCTGTTCGGCCGGCTCGCGGCGGTGGTCCACCACGGCGGCGCGGGCACGACGCAGACGGCGGCCCGGGCGGGGGTGCCGCAGGTGGTGGTCCCGATCCGCCTGGCGGACAACCCGTACTGGGCGAGCCGGGTGGCGGCGCACGGGGTCGGCACGGCCCTCGAGGACCCGACGGCCGAGTCCCTCGCCGCGGCGTTCGACACGGCGCTGGCCCCGGAGACCCGCGCCCGAGCGGCGGCCTTGGGAGCTCGGATCCGCACCGACGGTGCCGGGGCGGCGGCCCGGTTGCTGCTCGACGAGCTCCGCGCGGTGCGGCCGATCGGGTGATTTCCGGGTTCCGGCCTCAACCGGCCGGAAGAGTCCGGAGTGGACGGTACGCCTGTCGCCGACACCAGGAGGAAGCGTGCCGAAACTACTGACCCTTGCCGGAGCGGCGTTGCTCGCCGCCGTCGGGACCGTCGCCGTGGCCCCGGCCGCGTCGGCGCACGACGCCTACGCCGACGTCGTCAACTGCAGCTACCAGGGCGCGATCCGCTGCGGCTACGGAGGCGTGACGAACGGCCACACCCGCGTGTACGCCTGCGACACTTTCGGCGACGGCTACGGCTTCCGCACGGAGTGGCGCACCCGCAGCGGCGGCGGGGGCGGCGTGGACGACGCCAACGGCAGCAGCTCGGGCTGCAGCGCGAAGGTCCCGGGCACCTCGGCCAACCCGGTGACCATCTTCCGCGTCTGCCAGAAGACGCCGAACTGGCAGTGCTCGAACTGGCTCAACGCCTGACCGTCAGGGGAAGTTGACCGTCCACAAAGGAATCAGCGTTCCAGACGGCCGGGATCCCCGGATGCGGGACGGCGCGCCAGCCAGGCCTCGGTGATGTGGTCGAACATCGCCTGCGCCGCGCCGTCCCCATCCCCGGCCGCGATCCGTTCGTAGACGCGCCGGTGCCCCTTGTTCGACGCCACGCACAGCGCCCGCTCACTCGGCCCCACGTACCGGGCCGTGTTCACGACCTGGCTCTCCAGCGCCCGCACCACACCCCGCGCCAGCCGGTTGCCCGAGACCTGCATGATCGTGTCGTGGAAGGCGAGGTCCTGCTCGCGGTAGGCGGCGGGGTCGTCGACGAGCTCGTCCATGAGGTCCACCAGCTCGCCCAGCCGGGCGACCACCTCCGGGCCGGCGGTGCGCGCGGCGACCTGCGCCATGTCCGATTCGAGCAGGCGGCGCGTCACCACCAGGTCGTCGAGGACGGCCGAAGTCTCGTCCTCGACGATCACCGCGGCCAGCACGAGTTCGTCGAGCATGTTCCACATCGACGCCGGGTTCACCACCGTGCCCGCGCCCTGGCGGACCTGGACCAGGCCCTTCGCCTGCAGCAGCTTCACCGCCTCGCGGACGACGGTCCGGCTCACCGAGAAGCTCTCGCACAGCACCGGTTCGGCAGGCAGCGACGTGCCGGGCGGGTGGATCCCGCGCACCACGCGGCCCACGAGTTCGGCGGTGACCGCGCTCGCCAGGTTCGCGGGGCGGCGCACCCACTCGGGGGCGGCGGGTTGCCGGTCTGATGCCGTCATCGTTCCTCCGGTCGCACTGCGCCGACCTTCGCCGTACGCAGGTGAAGCTTACACAGCGCGCCCGTTGACGTCATACGTCATACGAGTTACGTTTTGCCGCACCGTGCCGGGCCACTCCCCGTCCGGCCACCGTCTGGAGAAGTGAGCAGCGATGAAGCAGCGCACACTATTCTCGGCCGCCCTGGCTGCGGCATTGGCGTTGACCGCCGGGTGCGGAAGTGCCGCCGGCCCGGCCGCGCCGTCCGGCGACGCGAGCGGCAAGCTCGTGGTCTGGGACTGGAAATCCGGTGACGCCAAGGCCGCGGGGTACGTCGCGAAGGCCAAGGCCGAGTTCGCCAAGCAGCACCCCGGCGTCACCGTCGAGTTCGTCGCCCAGCCCTACGACCAGTACTACACCCTGCTCGGCGCGGCGATCCAGGCCAAGCGCGGGCCGGACGTCATGCTCTTCAACGGCGGCGGCCAGATCCGCGACCGGGTCGGCGACCTCGTCCCGCTGGACTCCTACGTCACCGACGACCGGTCGCGCCTGAGCGGCTGGGACGCCTTCGCCAAGGACGGCAAGGTCTACGCCGAACCGGTCACCCTGCAGGGCCACCCGGTGTACTACGACAAGGACCTGTACCAAAAGGCCGGGCTGAACCCCGACGCCCCGCCCCGGACCTGGGAGCAGTTCGTCGGCGACTGCGGCACGATCTCGGCCAAGACCGGCGCGAAGTGCCTGGCGCTGGGCAACAAGGAAGGCGCCGGGATCCAGTTCTTCCTGTCGGCGCTGGGTTCGGCGAGCCTGACGCCGCAGGAGTACACGGACTGGATCGCCGGCAAGCGCGACTGGACCGCTCCGGACGTCAAGCGGATCTTCGAGCTCTGGAAGCAGGCCGGCGACACCGGCCTGAACACCGACGGCGCCAACTCCACCGCGATGTTCAACGACGCCTTCGCGCTCTTCCAGTCCGGCAAGGCCGCGAACGTCATCGGCCTGATGTCCGACGTCGGGCACTGGAAGGACTTCGCCGAGTTCCTCGGGGCGGACAAGGTCGGCGTGATGACCGCGCCGCAGGTCAACCCGGCCGCCACGCCGAGCCTCCCGTACGACGGCGGCATCGGCTACGCGGTCGCGAAGGGGACCAAGGACCCCAAGCTGGCCGCGGACCTGGTCCGGTCGCTGAGCTCGACCGAAGCCCTGAAGTCCTTCTACGCCGACAGCGGCGCGATCGCCGCGGACACCTCGATCGACGTCTCGGCGGCCGGACCGGCCGTGGCGAAGATCGTCGCGGAGGTCAAGACCGGCAAGCCGGCCCTGCACGTCGCCCTCTCCTCGAAGACGCTCGACCTGATGGGCCGGCTCTCGCAGCAGCTGCTGAGCGGGTCGGTCGGGGTCGACGACGTGCTGACGCAGCTGGCCGCGTCGGACAAGGGCTGAGGAGGGTGACCGGGTACTCCCCCGCTCCGGTGGTCCGGGCTCCGGCCCGGACCACCGGAGGACCGGCGCCGGCCCGGCGCGCCCCGCGCGGGACGCGGCTCGAGCGGTTCGCCCCGCTCGTGCTCGTCGCCCCGGCCGTGCTGGTCGTCCTCCTGCTCCGGCTGTGGCCGCTGCTGCTCGGCGTCAACTTCTCCTTCACCGGGGACGGCGACCGCAACGGCACGGCGGTCGGCTTCGACAACTACGCGGCGCTGTTCGCCGACCCGCTGTTCCGCACCGCGCTGCGCAACGTCGGGCTGCTCGTGCTGCTGCTGCCGGTCGCCGTCGCCATCCCCGGCCTGCTCGCCACCTTCATCCACCTGAAGGTGCCGGGCCACCGCGTCTACCGCGGCGTCTACTTCTTCCCGGCGGTGCTGTCCCCGGTGATCGTCGGGGCGATCTTCAACCTGCTGCTGGTCTTCGACGGGCCGGTCAACGCCCTGCTCGGCCTGGTCGGCCTCGGCCCGGTGGACTGGCTCGGGAACCCGGACGTGGCGATCTTCGCCGTCGTCGGGGTGCACGTCTGGGCGACGTTCGGCATGGCGCTGGTCGTCTTCCTGGCCGGATTCTCCACTTTGGACGCTTCGCTGCTCGACGCGGCCAAAGTGGACGGTGCGTCGCTGCTGCAGACCATCCGGCACGTGATCGTCCCCGGCCTGTCCCGGACCATCCAGTTCGTCTTCGTCACCACCATGATCGGGATGCTGACCTCGATGTTCGGGCTGCTGTACGTGATGACCAGCGGCGGCCCGGCGGGCTCCACCTACCTGCCCGAGTACTACGTCTGGATCCAGCAGGGGCAGCTGAACCAGCCCGCGCTGGCCTCCGCGGCGTCCACTGTGCTGTTCCTGATCATGCTCGTGGTCGGGCTGGCCCAGATCGGCATCCTGCGCCGCGCCGGAAGGGAGGACTGATGTCCGGTTCCCGGCTCACCCGGTGGCTCGCCGCCGTCCCGATGGCCGCGCTGGCCCTGGCGACGATCTACCCCCTGGTGTTCACCGCGAACGTCGCCATGAAGGACCGCCGCGAGTACACCCTCGACCGGTTCGCCCCCGCCGGGTCGCTGCGCTGGGACAACATCGCCCGGGCGTGGACGAGCGTGGGGATGTCGCGGTACTTCCTCAACTCGGTCGTCGTCGTGGCGTGCTCGGTCGTGGTGCTGCTGCTGCTCGGGTCGATGGCCGGCTTCGCGCTGGGGCGCCTGCGCTTCCGCGGGTCGTCCGTGGTGTTCCTGGGCATCCTCGCCGCGTTGTTCGTGCCGTTCCAGGTGATCATGGTGCCGCTGGCGCGGATCATGGCGGGCACCGGGCTCATCGACACCTACCCGGGGCTGGTGCTGGCGTACGTGGCGCAGTTCCTGCCGTTCACGGTCTTCCTGATGACCAGCTTCTACTCGGCCGTGCCGGCGGAGATCGTCGACGCCGCCCGCGTCGACGGCACCACCCTCTACGGCGTCTACTGGCGGATCATGCTCCCGCTGGGGGCCCCGGCGCTGCTGTCGGTCGGGGTGCTCAACGCGCTCTTCTGCTGGAACGACGTCCTGATCTCCCTGCTGCTGATGCCGTCCGCCGAGCACCGGACGCTCATGGTCGGGGTGACCGCGCTGCGCGGGCAGTACTCGGCCGACATCCCGACGTTCGCCGCCGGTGTCCTGATCGCCGCGGTGCCGGTGCTGCTCGTCTACCTGTTCCTGCAACGCCAGATCGCCGACGGGGTCACCGCCGGGTCCACGAAGGGATGAAATGCGCATCACTGCTTTCCGGGCCCTCACGACCGTGCAGGACTGGGGCCGCCCGATCGGCGACGCCAACGGCGTCCACGCGAGCGGTCTCGTCCGGATGCCGCTCGTCGTCGTCGAGACGGACGAGGGTGTCACCGGTGTCGGGCTGGGTTCACACGTGCAGGCGGAGACCGTCTTCGCCGCGATCGAGGGCGAAGACCCGCGCGGCGTGACGGCGCTCTACGACCGGATGCTGCGGCGGACGTTCAAGGCGGGGCACGCCGGCGCGGTGTTCGGCACCATCGGCGCCTTCGACACGGCGTTGTGGGACATCAAGGCGCAGCTGGCGGGCGAGCCGCTCTGGCGGCTGCTCGGCGGGCGGGACCGCCGCGTGCCCGCCTACGCCTCGGGTCTCGACATCGCCTTGGACGACGACGAGCTGGCCGCGCTGTACCGGACGTACGCCGGCCACGGCCTGCGCGCGGCGAAGCTCAAGGGCGGCTTGGACATCGACCGCGACCGGCGCCGGCTGACGCTGGTCCGCGACGTCCTCGCCGAGGCCGGCGGCGGCCGTCCGGGCCTGATGCTGGACGTCAACGAGAACTGGACGCGCAAGCAGGCGGTCCGGCACGTCGCCGAGCTGGAACGGACCCTCGACCTGACCTGGATCGAGGAGCCGGTGCGGCGCTGGGACGTCGACGGCCACGCGGCGGTCGGCCGCGGCATCCGCGCCTCGGTGGCGACCGGGGAGAACCTCACCGGGCTCGAACAGCACCGGCCCCTGATCGCGGCGGGAGCGGTCGACGTCGTCCAGACGGCGGCGGGCTGGGGCGTCACCCACTTCCTGCGGGTAGCGGCCCTGGCCCACGCCCACGACCTCCCGGTCAGCCCGATCGGGACGACCCCGATCGGCCTGGTCCACGCGGCGACGGCGGTGCCCAACCACCTGGTGACCGAGCTGCAGGACCTCCGCCCCCCGGTGGGCGTCACCCTGGACGTGGCGATCGGCGACGGAGCCTTCCTCCTCGGCGACGGCCCCGGCCTGGGCATCCACCTGGACGAGGCCGCGATCGCGGCCGCCGGGCACCGCCTCCCGGACCCGGCATCGGGTGGGTCCCACATCCGCCCGGACCGCGCGGGCTACCACCTGCTCCCGGCCTCGGGCAACGGCCACCGCACGTCAGTGGAACTCGCGTGATCGAAGGGTCGACACGGCGCCGGCGGCCGTGTCGTCGCCGGAAGCACGCGTGTCGACCCTTTGGTCACGCCGCTCACCCGACCGGGAACTTGACGCCGGTCAGCTCCTCCGAAACCGTCCACAGCCGCTGCTGGATGCTCACGTCGTAGGACTGCGGGCTCGAGGTGACCACCTCCGGGCGGCCGCGGTAGCCGCCGAGGCCGGCCGGGCCGTAGTACTGGCCGCCCAGGGCCGCCGGGTCCGTTGCCGCGCGCAACGTCGGAAGCGCGCCGCGCTCGGAGCTCTGGGTGAACAGCGGGGCCACCACCGGGAAGAGCGCGCGCAGCACCGCCGGGGAGTTGCGCATCAGCTCCGTGCGGGCCACGCCCGGGTGCGCCGCGATCGACGTCGTCGTCCCGTGCGGGGCGAGGCGGCGCTGCAGCTCGTAGGCGAACATCAGGTTGGCCAGCTTGGCCTGCCCGTACGCCGCGACGCGGTCGTAGGAGTTCTGCCACTGCAGGTCGTCGAAGCGGATTCCGGCGCGGATGCGGTGGGCGATGCTGGCGACCGTCACCACCCGGGAGCCCTCGACCGGCAGCAGCAGGTCCAGCAGCAGGCCGGTCAGGGCGAAGTGCCCGAGGTGGTTCGTGCCGAACTGCAGCTCGAAGCCCTCCCGGGTGGTCTGGCGCGGCGGGTACATCACGCCGGCGTTGTTGATCAGCAGGTCGATCTTCGGCAGCGTGGCGTGCAGATCGGCGGCCGCGGCCCGGATCGACTCCTGCGACGCCAGGTCCAGCGCCTGCACGGTGACGTCGGCGTCCGCGCCGAGGCGGGCGGCCGCCTGCTTGCCCTTCTCGACGTCGCGGACGGCGAGCACCACCGTCGCGCCGCGCTCGGCCAGCACCTTCGCCGTGTCGAAGCCGAGGCCGGTGTTGGCGCCGGTGATCACGGCCACGCGGCCGCGCTGGCTGGGGACGTCGCGCTCGGTCCAGGTGTCGCTCATGGCAGTCCTCCTGCGTTCGCGGCCCTTGCGGACCGTCGGTCTGTTATGACTCCGACGCTAAGGAACCGTCGGTCTGTTGTCAAGAGACTGCCGGTCTCCAATTCGGCCGCGGGCGGGTTACGCTGATCTCATGACGTTCCAGCGGGCGCGCAGCGCGGAGCAGCGGGAGGAGCGGCGCCGCACCATCCTCGACACGGCGCTGAAGATGCTCGACGAGATGCCGGTGGCCGAGGTCAGCCTCAACGAGCTCAGCCGCCGGGTCGGCCTGGCCAAGTCGAACGTGCTGCGCTACTTCGAATCCCGCGAAGCCGTGCTGCTCGAACTGCTCGACCGCGCGCTGCGCGACTGGCTGGCCGAGGTGGCCGGCGAAGTGGCCGAAGGCGTCGACCCGGACCGCCCGGCGAAGGAGCGCGCCGAAGCGTTCGCCGGGGTGGTCGCCGGTTCGCTGGCCCGCCGCACGGTGCTGTGCGACCTGATCGGTGCGCAGGCGGGGGTGCTGGAGCACAACGTGTCCACCGACGTCGTGGTGCGGTTCAAGAGGTCCGCCCTCGGCGGGCTGGAGGAGATGGCCGAGCTGCTCGGCCGGTCCGTCCCCGAGGTCGGCACCGAGGCGGCCCCGGTGTGCCTCCTCGCCATGATCCTGGCCGGCGGGCTGTGGACACACTGCCGCCCGTCCCCCAGCGCCCGCGCGGCCTACGAAGCGGACCCGGCACTGGCCGCGCTGCACCTGGATCTGGCGCCGGCCCTGGAGCACGGGCTGGCGCTGCTGATCACCGGCGCCATGGCCCGCAACGGCTGACGCGCCGGTCCGGACCTGTCGTCACAAGTGCCGTGAAACCTCCGCACGCCCGGGTGATAGACCACGAAACGCCCGCGCCGCACCACGGCGGTGCCCGGCCCGGCAAAGGAGTTCCGCCGAGTTCGTGCGTCGCTGCCTCGGAGCGCTCGGCGCCCTCGCCGTCGCCGTCGGCTCGGCCGTCGCGGCCCCCGACTTCGCCGACGCGGCCGATTCCTGCTCCGCCTCCACCAACCGCGCCGTCCTCGGGGGCCTACGGCGGGTCACATCCGCCCGGCCAGCTCGCCCGCCACCTCGACCGCGATCTCCCGCGTCCGGATCGCCAGCGGGGACTCCGTGCGCCCGGCCGGCCAGTACAGGGACAGCTCGCGCTCCGGTGACGGTGCCAGCCGGTGGAGGCTCAGCTGGTCGTCGGACCAGGCGTCCTGGCCGTGCAGCGCCAGCCACGGCAGCACCGCCCAGCCGATGCCCGCCCGGACCATCGACAGGATCGTCTCGTGGCCCGTCGTGCGGAAGACGAACCGGGGCTGCGCGCCGGCGCGGGCGAACGTGCGCTCCAGCCAGCGCTGGTGGTGGGTGGGCGGCCAGGCGACCATCGGCCCGTCGTCGAGCCGCTTCACCCGCACCGGGCCGTCCGGCAGCGCGCCCGCGCCCGTCACCAGCAGGTAGGGCTCGTCGAACAGCGTGACGCGCTCGACGTCGCCGGCCACCGGGCCGTCGTGGAACAGCAGGTCGAGCTCGCCGATCCGCGGGTCGTCCGGCGTCACGTCGGACAGCCGGATGTCGCAGCCGGGGTGCTCGTCCAGCAGCCGGCGGATGACGGACGGCAGGATCAGGTTCGACACGCTCTGGAAGGTGCCGATGTCGATGCGGCCGTGGCCGGCCCGGAACCGGTCGACGGCGTCGGTCAGCGCCTCGCCCTTCGCCAGCAGTTCGCGGCCGTGCGCCAGGACCACCTCGCCGAGCCGCGTGATCCGGACCGGCCTCGGCCCGCCCGGCCGGTCGAACACCGGGCCGCCGACGGCCTTCTCCAGCGCGGCGATCTGCTGGCTCACCGAGGATTGCGTGTAGCCGAGCCGGGCGGCCGCCTGCCCGAACGTGCCTTCCTCGGCGATCGCCGCCATGGTCCGCAGGTGACGCAGCTCGAAGTCGGCCATAACTCCCTAACATAGCCGAAGGCGATCGATTCAATCGGAATTCATCGCTTTTCGTGATGTCTCCGCGGATCTAGCGTGATTCCCATGACCACCACAGACACCCGGCAGGGACTCCCGAAACTCGTCTGGGCCCTGGCGGCCACGCACTTCGTCGGCCGCGCCGGGGGTGTCGTGCGGTCGTTCCTGGTGCTGTACCTGACGCAGGCGCAGCACCTCTCCGCCGCGAGCGCCGGGACGGTGGTCGCGGCGGTCGGCCTCGGCGACATCGGCTCCCAGCTGCTCGGCGGCTGGCTCGGCGACCGGATCGGCCGGCGCAACACCATGCTGGCCGGCTTCCTGGGCGCCGCCGCGGCGCTCACCGCGCTCGGCTCGGCGGACTCGCTGCCCGGGATCTGGGCGGCCGCCGTCGCGGTCGGGCTGACGCTCGAGCTGTTCCGCCCGGCCGGCTCGGCCGCGGTCGCCGATCTCCCCGCGTCGCAACGGATCCGCGCGTTCGGGATGCTCTACTGGGCGGCCAACCTCGGCTTCTCGGTCGCCACCGTCACCGCGGGGATCCTCGCCCGGTACGGCTACGGGCTGCTGTTCTGGATCAACGTCCTGACCGCGCTGGCCGCGGCCCTGATCGTCTGGCGCCAGGTGCCGGAAACCCGTCCGCCGGGCTCGGTGCGGACGCGGCGGGCGCTGCTGCCCGTCGTGCTGCGCGACCGGTTGATGCTCGCGATGCTGGCGCTGTACGGCGGCTACTTCACGCTGTTCCTGCAGACGTTCACGACGTTGCCGCTGCTGATGGCGGCCCGCGGGCTCGGCCCCGCGGCCTACGGCGGTGTGCTGGCGCTGAACGGGATCGCCGTCGTGGCCCTCCAGCCGCCGGCGGTCCGGCTGCTCGCCGGCCGCAACGCCGCTGCGGTGTCGGCCGTCTCGATGCTCCTGGCCGGGCTCGGAGCCGGATGGGGCGCGGTCGGCCACAGCACCGCCGCCTTCGCCGGCTCGGTGGTGCTCTGGACGCTCGGCCAGATCGGGATCGCCGTCCGGTTCGGCGACACCTTCGCGAGCCTCGCGCCGGCCGAACTCCGCGGCGGCTACCTGGGTCTCGCCTCGACCTCCTGGAGCGTCGGCGCGGTACTCGGCCCGCTGGCCGGGACCGCAGTTCTCGACCTCGCCGGGGCCACCGTCCTCGGCGCGGCCTGCGCGATCGGCGGGATCGCGCTGTGCACCGTCCACATGGCGCTCGGGCCCGCCCTGCGCCGTCGAAACCCCGGAAAGGCAGTCCCATGAGCACGTACGTCCTGATCCACGGCGGCGGCGACGTCGGCTGGTCCTGGCACCTGGTCGCCGCCGAGCTGCGGGCCCGCGGCCACGAGGTGATCGCCCCGGACCTGCCCGGCGACGACGACACGGCGACGCTCACCGACTACGCCGACGCGGTCGTCGAGGACGTCGGCGACCGGACCGACGTGGTCGTCGTCGGCCACTCGTTCGGCGGCTTCACCGCCCCGCTGGTCGCCGACCGGCTCGCGGCCGGGCTGCTGGTCCTGGTGGCCGGCATGATCCCCGCACCCGGCGAACCGCCCGAAGCCTGGAGCCGGAACACCGGCTGCGGCGAGGCCGTGCAGACCCAGGCGGCCCGCGACGAGGGCCGCACCGGCCACGCCGACCCGTACGTCAGCTTCTACCACGACGTCCCGCGCGCCCTCGCCGACGAAGCGCTGAGCAAGGAACGCGCCCACCCCTCCCCTGCCGCGATGCGGGAGCCGTGGCCCCTGGCCGCGTGGCCGGACGTGCCCACCCGGTTCGTGCTGTGCCGCGAGGACCGCTGCTTCCCGCCGGACTTCGTCCGCCGGCTGGCGGCCGAGCGGCTCGGCATCGTGCCCGACGAGATCACCGCCGGTCACTGCGCCGCGCTCAGCCGCCCGGCCGAACTGGCCGCCCTCCTCGAGAGCTTCAGAAGCCGGGGAACACCCGGCGCAGCTCGTCGAGCGTGACCCGGCCCTCGACGGTGACACCCTTGTCGTACGGCGCCTTGAGCCGGCCGTTCACCAGCCGGACGAACGCTTCGGCCGGCCCGTCGAACGTTGCCGTCGGCCCTTCGAGGTGGTCCACCACGGTGACCGCGTCGTCGATCACCAGGCCGGCGCCGGGCACCGCGACGGACACCGGCTCGGCGAGCTCGGCCGGCTTCGCGAGGAAGTTCAGCATGAACCCGACGGGCCCGGCCAGCAGCTCGACGACGACGTCGGCCGAGCCGGCGGCCACCCCGGCGGTTTCGTCGAACGCGACGCGCACGTCCCACGAGTGGTTGGCGACCTCGTTGAGCCGCAGTCCCAGCGCGGTCACCAGCGGGACGGGCTCGGGCAGGAAGCCGAGGTCGACGGTCAGCGAGGACCGCTGCTCGGGCGTGAGCGCCTCGACCGTTTCGAGCCAGCGGGCGTTGTACTCCAGGAAGCCTTCGGCCTGCGCGCGCGGGGCGGAGGCGTCCCAGCGGGCCCAGATCGCCTGGTTCTCTTCGGCGGCCACGGTTTCACCGGCGGCTCGTGCGAGGGGCGCGCGGCCGATCTCGGCCCCGCTGCCGAGGTGGGAAAGGGCTTGGGCGACGGTCCATTCGGCGGCCCCGCTGGGGGCGGCCAGCTGCTCATCGGTGAGGCCGCGGACGAGCTCGGCGAGCGTGTCGTGCTCGGAACGGAGGGCGGCGATCGTGCGGTCCACGAGTTGGGTCATGCCACCCACAACTCACGACGGGCCGCAGGTGTTCCGCCGAGCACAGCAGCTCCGGTGACCGGGTCCGCGGCAACCACCACTGAAGCAGGCCACCGGCGTGGTGGACCCCGCGGCGGACCTCGTGATAGAAGTAGAACGTGTTTCACTTCTGACCGCACTGGCCCTGGAGGTGCGCGGATGAGCGTCCCGACGGTGACCGAGCTGCTGCTGGCCCGGGCCGGCGACGAGCGGCCCGGCCTGCGGTTCGAGGACGAAACCTGGTCGTGGGCCGAGCACGTCCGGACGTCCACGCGCTGGGCGGGCAGCCTCCGCGAAGCGTTGCGCCCCGGCGAGCCACCCCACGTCGGGATCCTGGCCGACAACGTCCCGCAGTTCTCGTTCCTGCTGGGCGCCTGCGCCTTCGCCGGGGCGGTGCTGGTCGGGCTCAACCCCACGCGGCGCGGTGCCGCGCTCGCGCGGGACGTCCGGCTCGCCGACTGCCAGTTCGTGCTCGCCGAAGCCAAGTACCGGCCCCTGCTGGCGGGACTGGACCTCGACGTGCGGGACCTGGCGGCCTGGACCCCGGCGGACGACCCGATCGAGCCGGTCCCCGCGACCGCGGACGACCTGCTGATGCTGATCTTCACCTCCGGCACCAGCGGCGACCCGAAGGCCGTGCGCTGCACCCACGGCAAGATCGCCTTCCCCGGCGCCATGCTCGCCGATCGCTTCCGGCTGTCCACATCGGACACCGTCTACGTCACGATGCCGATGTTCCACTCCAACGCCGTCATGGCCGGGTGGGCCGTCGGGCTCGCGGCCGGCGCGGGCATCGCCCTGCGCCGGCGGTTCTCCGCCTCCGGCTTCCTGCCCGACGTGCGGAAGTTCGGCGCGACCTACGCCAGCTACGTCGGCAAGCCACTGTCCTATGTGGTCGCCACACCCCCACGTCCGGACGACGCCGACAACCCGCTGCGGCTCGTCTACGGCAACGAAGGGGCGAGCGCCGACCTGGCCGCGTTCGAGACCCGCTTCGGCTGCAAGGTCGTCGACGCGTTCGGCTCCACCGAGGGCGGGGTGGGGTTCGCCCGCACCGACGACACCCCGCCCGGCTCGCTCGGCAAACCGGCCGGCGACGTCGCCATCCTGCACCCGGACACCGGCCGCCCGTGCCCGCCCGCCGAGTTCGACGCCGACGGCCACCTGGTCAACGCCGCCGACGCCGTCGGCGAGCTGGTCAACACCGCGGGCGCCGGCTGGTTCGCCGGCTACTACCGCGATCCCGCGGCCGACGCCGAACGGCTGCGCGACGGCCGGTTCCACACCGGCGACCTCGCCTACGCCGACGCCGAGGGGTTCTGCTACTTCGCCGGCCGCCTCGGCGACTGGCTGCGCGTCGACGGCGAAAACCTCGGCACGGCCCCGATCGAGCGGATCCTGCTGCGGCACCCGGCGATCACCGACGCCGCCGTCTACGCGGTCCCCGACCCGGTGACCGGCGACCAGGTGATGGCCGCGATCGTCACCGACGGGCCGCCCTTGGACCCGGCGGAGTTCGGCCGGTTCCTCGCCGGCCAGCCCGATCTCGGGCCCAAGCAGGTGCCCCGGTACGTGCGCACGGCCCGGGAACTCCCGCGGACCTCGACGTTCAAGGTCCTCAAGCGGCAGCTGTCCGCCGAGGGTGTGGAGTGCGCCGACGTGCTCTGGGAACGCGACGGGAAGGCCATCGCCTACACCGAAGCGGGGTCACGCCTCCGCGCCACGAAGGCGTGACCCCGGCGCTGGTCAGCCGGCCGTGCAGGCCGCGCCGTTGAGGGTGAACGCGGTGGCCGGGGCCGGGTTCCCGGTGTGGTTGGCCTGGAAGCCGATGGTGATCGACGCCCCGGCGGCGAGATCGGCGTTGTAAGCGACGTTGGTGGCGCTCACCTGCCCGCTCGACGGCGCGTAGGTGGCGCTCCAGCCGGAGGTGATGGTCTGACCGGCGGGCAGGGTGAACCCGAGCGACCAGCCGCTGATCGCGGCCGAACCGGTGTTCGTGATGGTGATGTTCTCGGTCAGGCCGGTGTTCCACGCGTTGACCGTGGTGCCGACCCGGCAGGCGCCGGTGCCCGGCGGCGGGTCGTCGGGCGGCGGCGTGGTGGAACCGAACTGCGAGAAGAACTGCCACACCAACGCCGGCACCCACGTCCGGGAGCCGCTGTCGCCGGTCGCGCCGTCCTGCGGGGCGGCGATGTGCCCCTCGTCGAAGGCCGCCCACTGCACCGGGTACCCGGCCCGGCAGCCCGCGTAGCTCGTCACCCGGTGCGTCAGGCTGCCCTGGGCCGGCTCGGGCGGGTTCTGGGCGGTGCAGCCGTTGTTGGCCACGAACCGGTCCCGCAGCGACCGGCCGCCCGCGATGCCGAGCACGTTGTCCCGCAGCCCGTGCACGCCGAGGTAGGCGATGGGCTGCGTGCCGCCGCTGCACCCGCTGAGCACGCCGCCGGACTGCACGGCCACCGCGCGGAACACCGCCGCCCGGGAACAGGCGAGCGAGTAGCTCATGGCGGCGCCGTAACTGAAGCCCACGGAGAACAGCTGGGTCGTGTCGACGCAGAGGTCACCCTCGACCTGCCGGATGATGTCGTCGGTGAAAGTGACGTCCTCGCCGCCGGAGTTCGCCCACCCGTTGTTGAACCCTTGCGGCGCCACGAAGATCGCGCTGTTGTTCGCGAGCCGCTGCAGGCCGTAGTAGGCCCAGGCCCCGGTCTGCACGGTCCGGCCCGTGTCGACGTCGGTGGCGGTGCCGCCCAGCCAGTGGAAGCCGAAGATCAGCCGGTAGGGGTGGGTGCGGTCGTAGCCGTCGGGGATCCGCAGGATGTAGTTGCGGTTCTTCCCGCTGGTCTGGATCGTCCGGGTGCCGCTGGTCAGCGTCGGCGCCTTCCCGCAGCCGGCGGTGGCGGCGGTGGTGGCGGCCGGCTGCCGGGGCGCACTCGCGGCCACCCCGCCGGTTCCCAGCACGAGCGCCGCGGCGGCCACGGCCACCAGGACCTTCTTGATCATCACGCGACTCCTTCCGGCGGTCAGCAGGCCGATGCTGGAACCGGCGTGACGAAGCTGTCAACCGGCCGCGGAATCGTGCGGGTCAGCGGGCTCCGGCCCGGTGTAACTTTCAGCGGGCGCCCTCAGGGCCGCATCCCGAACGACGGCCGGCCCACCAGTTTCGGCAGCACCGCGTAGGCGTCCGCCACCCAGTCGCACAGCCGGGCGCGCGTCTCCCGCGGGTCGATCACGTCCTCCACCGAAAACCGCTCCGCCGTGCGGAACGGGGAGCGCACCTCGTCCAGCCGCGCCCGGATTTCCGCGATCCGCGCCTCCCGGTCCGGGGCCGCGTCGAGTTCCGCGCGGTAGGCCGCCTCGATGCCGCCCTCCACCGGCAGCGAGCCCCAGTCCCCCGAGGGCCAGGCCCAGCGGCGGACCAGGCGGTGCCGGTTCACCTGGCCCGCTCCGCCGACGCCGAACACCCGGCGGACGATCACCTCCGCCATCGGCACGCGGGCCTGGTACACCGCCGTCACCGCGCGGGCGCCGTGGCGGATCGCGCCCGCCCGCTCCGCCGCCGCGCCGATCACCATGCCCGCCTGGTCGGTCAAGGACACCAGCGGCAGGTGGAACGTCTCGCACAGGTCCACCAGCCGCGTCAGCACGTCGGCACCCTCGGGCGTCAGCGTCGCGCCGCGGTAGGCGTCGGTGGCCAGCACGCCCACCGGGTGACCCGCCAAGCGGGCCAGACCCGCGTACGCCGAGCCGCCCGAAACGGCGTAGTCGAACACCGATCCCTCGTCGAAGACGCCGTCGAGCAGGGGCCGCAGGCGGTACGGGTGACGGCGGTTGCGCGGCACCAGCGACAGCAGCGCCTCGTCACGGCGGCCGACCGGGTCCACAGTGGACACCACCGGCGGCAGGGAGTCCACTGAGGACGGCAGGTACGACAGGAACTGCTTGGCCACCGCGAACGCGGCCGCCTCGGACGGCACGATCCGGTCCACCGCGCCGCTGCGCCGGTGCACCTCGGCGCCGCCGAGCTCCTCCTTGGTCAGGTCCTCGCCGGTGGCGTGCTGCACCACCGGCGGTCCCGCGACGAACAGCTGACCCGTGCCCTCGACCAGCACGCACAGGTGCGACATCACCGCCCGCGCCGCGCCCAGCCCGGCCACCGGGCCCAAGCACAGCGACACGACCGGGACCGCGGACAGGTTGTCCACCACCACGTCCCAGCCCGGGTTGACCGGGACGTAGCTGAACCCGTGCTGCTCCAGCATCTTGACGCTGCCGCCGCCCCCGGTGCCCTCGATCAGCCGGACCAGCGGCAGTCCCAGCTCGTTGGCCAACCGCTCGGCGTAGACCTGCTTCTCCATGATCGCCGCGTCCGCCGCGCCGCCCCGGATCGTGAAGTCGTCCGCGCCGAGGGCCACCCGGCGGCCGTCGAGGCGGGCCGTCCCGAGCACGAAGTTGGCCGGGGTGAATCCGTCCACTGCGGACCGGGTGCCGGCCAGCGCCCCGATTTCGTCGAAGCTGCCCGGGTCGGCCAGTGCCGCGATGCGCTCGCGGACCGTCGAACGCCCGGCGGCGTGCTGGCGGGCCACCTTCTCCGGCCCGCCCATGCGCTCGGCCAGCTCGCGCCGCCGGGCGATCTCGTCGACCTCGGGCTGCCAGTTCACAGCTCTCCGACGGCCTCTTCGACCTTGCGCTGCAGCTTGTTCATCCCGCCGAGCCACCGGTCGGTCTCGGTCGCGCGCGCCGCGTAGTAGCCCGCGACTTCCGGGTGCGGCAGCACCAGGAACCGCTGGTCGTCCATCGCCGCGAACAGCGCGTCCGCCACCTGCTCCGGCTCGATCGCCGAGGCGCCCATCAGCAGCTGCCCCGCCGTGCCGGTGCTCTCCAGCATCGCCGTGCGGACACCCTGCGGGCAGATCGCCTGCACGGTGATGCCGCGGTGGCGGTAGGTCGCCGACAGCCATTCCGCGAAGGCCAGCGCGCCGTGCTTGGTCACCGAGTACGGCGCCGAACCGAGGCTGGTCAGCAGGCCGGCCGCGGACACCGTCGCGATGAAGTGCCCCCGACCGCGTTCCAGCCACGCCGGCAGCAGCAGGTTCGCCGCGCGGACGTGGGACATGACGTTGACGTCCCAGGTGCGCGCCCACACGTCCTCGCCGCTTTCCGCGCCGCCGAAGGGCGCGATGCCCGCGTTCGCGCAGAAGACGTCGATCTCACCGAGCGCCGAACGCGCGCTGTCGATCAGCTTCGTGACACCGTCGAGGCTCGCGACGTCGCCCGCGAACGCCGTCCCGCCGACTTCGGCGGCCACCTCCGCGGCCTTGTCCCCGTCGAGGTCGGCCACCACGACTTCGGCTCCGTCGGCGGCGAAGCGGCGGGCCAGCGCGGCGCCGATACCGCCGCCGCCCCCGGTGACGACGACCCCGGTCACAGGCCACCGCCGAGGGTCACGCCGCCGTCGAGGACCACGGTCTGCCCGGTGATCCAGCCCGCGTCGTCCGACAGCAGGAACGCCACCGCGCCCGCGATGTCCGACGGCACGCCGAGCCGCTTCATCGGGTACGCCGCGGCGACCTCCTCCTCGCGGCCTTCGTAGAGCGCGGTCGCGAACTTCGTCTTGACCACGGCCGGCGCGACGGCGTTGACCCGGATCTTCGGCCCGAGCTCGGCGCCGAGTTCGACGGTCAGCCGGATCAGCGCGGCCTTGCTGACGCCGTACAGGCCGATGCCCGGCGAAGCGCCGAGGCCGGCGACGGAGGCGACGTTGACGACGGCGCCGCCGTGCTCGCCCATCCACGCGTCGCGGGCGCGCTTGGTCCAGGCCAGCGGCGCGAGCACGTTGACGCCGAGGATCTTCGCCGCGGCGGCCGGGTCGATGTCCAGGGTGGGGCCGTAGGCGGGGTTGATGCCGGTGTTGTTGACCAGGTAGTCGAGCCGGCCGAAGGTCTCGATCGTCTTGGCGACCGTCTCGTCCTGGTGGTCGGTGTCGTCGGACTTGCCCGCCACGAACATGGCCACGTCCGGGCCGCCGAGCGAGCTGACGGCCTCTTCGAGGGCGTCGGTCTTGCGCGCGGTGAGGCACACCTTGGCCCCGCGCTCGACGAGCGTCTTCGCGATCCCGAGGCCGATGCCCCGGCTGGCCCCGGTGACGATCGCGACGCGATCCTTGAACGAGTTCACGGGTCTCCTTCGGCTGTGGTGCCCGGCACATACCAAGCAGTCGGTCAGGGGCCATTATGCGCGATGCGGCCGAGGTCTCAAGGCGGACACACGTCACACTGCCCGGCCCGATCATCGCGGCGGCGGCACTCGTCCTGACCGCCTGCGACCCCGGTCCCGGCGGCAGCGCCCCGCCGACGGCCCCGGCGACGCTCACCGCGCCGGTCGACAACGTCGCCCAGCTCGTGGCCGACATCGCCGCGGCGCCGTCCGCCGCCTGCACCACGATCGCGGTGCAGGGCGCCGGCACCACGAACACCCCCGGCGCGCTGACGGCCCAGCGGCCCGCGCGGTTCACCGTCGACCCTGTCCGCCGGGTTCCGGCGCGAGGGGACGTTCACGGGCGCGACCGGCTACCGCGACTGGGGCAAGCCGGTGGACATCCGGCCGCCGCCCGCCGACCAGGTCGTCGACCTCGGCGAACTGCTCAAGCAGAGGGGTCGCTGACGCGCAGGACGAGCTTGCCGGTCGTCGCCCCGGATTCGATGCGGCGGTGGGCCGTGACCGCGTCCGCCAGCGGCAGGACCTCGACGTCGACGCGCAGGGTGCCGTCCGCGACGGCCGCCACGGCCCGGCGCAGCGCCCGGCCCGCGGTGTCCGGGGCCACGGCGGAGAACGCGGCGAGGTTGAAGCCCGCCACGGTCTTGTTGGTGAACCACAGTTCGTTGGCCGGGATGCCGACGTCCGCGGCGCCCGAGGCGTTGCCCAGCACCACCAGGCGGCCCATCGGAGCCAGCCGGTCCAGGCTCGCGCGGCGCGCCGGGCCGCCGACCACGTCCACCACGACGTCGAACTCGCCGAGGCCCGCGACCTCGTCGCGCAGGACGACCTCGTCGTAACCGAACGCCTTCGCGGCGGCGATCTTCGCGGCGCTCCCGACGGTGCCGGCCACCCGGCCGGCCCCGAGCAGGCGGGCCACCTGGCCCAGCTGGCTGCCGACCCCGCCGGCGGCGGCGTGCACGAGCACGCGCTCACCGGGCGCGAGCCGGGCCACCCGCTCCAGCACGAGGAACGCGGTGCTGCTGTTGGACGGCACCGCGGCCGCCGTGGCCAGGTCGGTCCCGGGCAGCGGGGCGACGAGGTCCGCGGAGGTCGTGACGACTTCGGCGTAGCCCCCGCTCGCCACGATCGTCAGCGCGGCGACCGGCTCCCCCACCCCCGGCCCGTGACGCCTTCGCCGAGCGCGCGGATCCGGCCGGCGACCTCGATGCCGGGGACGAAGGGCAGCGGGACGTCCACGACGCCCTGCCGGTAGAGGACCTCGGCGAAGTTGGCGCCGGCGTAGGCGACGTCGATCGAGACCTCGCCCGGGCCGGGCTCCGGGACCGCCACGGCGTCGAGCCGCAGGACGTCGGCCGGGCCGAACTCGGGGATGGTGACCGCCTGCATGGTGTTCGTCATGCGGCCATCGTGCGGCGGCCGGGCGCACCCGGACAGGCCCGGTCCAGCCTGGGTCCGCCAGGACCAGGTTCAGCGCGGAACCAGCGAGAGAAAGGCCGCGACCAGCTCAGGGCCGTCGAGCAGCACCGGGTCGTTGTGATCGGCGCCGGGGACCTCGACCAGCCGGGCCGACGCCGCGGCCGCCACCGCGCGGCTCTGGGCCGGCGGGACGAGCGAGTCGCGGCCGCCCAGGACCACCACCGCCGGGACGCGCAGCCGCGCGACCTGCTCCTCGACCGGGAAGCGGTCGCGCAGCAGCAGCCGCACCGGCAGGTAGGGGTAGATCTCCGCGCCGACGGCCGCGAGGTCGGTGAACGGCGACCGCAGCAGCAGCCCGGCCGGCGGGTGGTCGAGGGCCAGCTCCGTCACGACGGCGGAGCCGAGGCTTTCGCCGAAGTAGATCAGCCGCCCGGGCGGCACCTGCCGCTCCTCGGTGAGGAACCGGTGGGCGGCGCGGACGTCGAGGGCGAGGCCGTCCTCGCTCGGGTCGCCGGGATTGCCGCCGTAACCACGGTAGTCGAGGAGCAGGACGGCCAGCCCGGCTTGGGCGAGCTTCGCGGCCAGCGGCGCGCGCCCCGCTCGGTTGCCGCCGTTGCCGCCCGCGACCAGCACGGTCGCCGCCGGGTCCCGGCCGGCCGGGCGCAGGTACCAGGCGCCCAGGTCGAGGCCGTCGGCGGTGCGGAGGCGGACCTCTTCGGCGCCCGGCAGCAGGCTCGCGGCGGCGGGTACGGGTGCCGGGTCCGGGACGTAGACCAGGCGCCGCTGGAACGACCAGAGAGCGGTGAGCAGCAGCACGAGGACCACGGCCACGGGGAAGCAACCGCGGCGCGCCCACGTTGTACCCCTCGATGCCTTCACCACTCCGATTCTGCGTCCTCGGCGACTCGCTGGCTGCCGGTGTCGGCAGCAGCCACGAGGACGACACCCTCGGCCGGCGGCTGACCCGCCGCCTGCGCGACGCGGGCCACGAGGTGCGCCTGCGGAACTTCGGCGTGCCCGGAGCCCGCTCGGCCGACCTCGAACGCCAGGTCGGCATCGCCCTGGCCGAGGGCGTCGATCTGGCGTTGATCGTGATCGGCGCGAACGACCTGGCCGGATTCGTCGCCCCGCCGGTCGGCGCCCGCCAGCTGCACGACGCGGTGGCCCGCCTGGTGCGCGCCGGTGCCCGGGTCATCGTGGTACCGGCGCCGGACCTGGGAATCGTGGCGCGCGTACCGGGCCCGTATCGGCAGCTGGTCTCGGCGGCCAGCGGCCATTACGCGCAGGCGCAGGCGGAGGCGGCGATCCGCGCCGGTGGCGCGGTGGCAACGGCCGGTCCCGAACTCGCGGCTCGCTTCGCGGCGGAGCCGGGGTTGTTTTCCGCCGACCGATTCCACCCCTCGTCGGCCGGCTACGCAGCAATCGCCGAAGGCCTGGCCCCCCACATCCTGACGGCGGCGCGGGACCTGGCCGCCTGACCGGGTTCGTGGCGCCCGGCCACGGCGGTGCTCGCCACCAGCAAGCACCGGCGGGCCCCCGAGCTGGTTCGTGGAGGCCGCACGCTCCGAACTCGCCGCTGGCCCCGTCCGGGCCGTCCGGGCCGGCGGCGTGACCACAGCGGGCCCAACCCAACCTCCGGCCGGTTTTGCCCGGCTTTAACCGGCGACCGGCAAGATCAGTTCCGCCAGGCGGTCGGAGCGAGGGGCTGGGGGTCCGGAGCTCACCGGCCGGGGGGATCTGCCGGTGGGAGGGTGCCGGTCGCCTGGCAGCCAGGGGGTACTGGGGGAGCTCTTCCCGCGTCCGTCGTGACGCGCGCTGCAGGCTG
>NZ_JBSGJD010000027.1:0-54598 GCF_053605405.1 Amycolatopsis sp. NPDC003861 | reverse complement strand
CCACCCGGACGCCTACCCGCCGAGCGCCAGCGCCACCGCGCCCAGCAGCGCCGCGTCCTGGTCGAAGCGGGCCGCCACCAGCTCGGGCGGGAACGGCACCGCGTGCGCGAGGCGGTCCGCCAACGCCGGCAGCAGCACGTCCGCCGAGCGCACGAGCCCGCCGCCGACCGCGATGCGCTGCGGGTCCAGGGCGATCGCCAGGTTGGCCACGTGCATCGACAGCTCGTCGAGCGCGGCCGTGACCAGCTCCTTGGCCTCGACGTTCTCCTTGGCCAGCGCGAACAACTCCCCCGCGGTGACCGGGCGGCCGAGCAGAGAGCTCGCCCGGCCGCCCAGCCCACGCCCACCGACGGCTTCCTCGAGCGGCGCCGCTCCGCTCGCGAAACCCTCGGTGTCCTGCGGCGAGAGCAGGTTGTACCCGATCTCGCCGGCAGCTCCGTTGGCGCCGGTCAGCACCCGGCCGCCGACCAGCACCGCCGCCGCGATGCCGGTGCCCAGTGACAGGAACACCGCCGGGTCGGCCCCGGCCAGCGTGCCCCAGCGCCACTCCGCCAGCGCCGCCGCCTTCGCGTCCGTGCCCACCGAGATCGGCGAGGCCGGGAACTCGGCGGCCACCAGCTCCGCCAGCCGCAGCTGCTCCCACCCCGGCACGTTCGGCGCGAGCAGGATCCGGTCCGGCAGCACGATCCCCGGGCTGACGACGCCGATGCAGGCGGCCGTCGCGCCCTCGTCGGCCAGGAGGGCCCTGGCCGCGGCGAGCGCGCGCACCACCACCTGCTCGGCTCCCGCGTGCGCGTCGGTGTCCAGCCGGCGCGTCGCCAGCAGGGTGCCGTCGCGGTCGGCGAGCCCCAGCGCCACCTTCGTGCCGCCGAAGTCGATCCCGAGAATCCGGTCCTCGCTCACGCGTGCGCCCCTCCCGTCCCCCGCACCACGATCCGGCCGGTGTTGAAGCCGTCGACGCTGATCACCGGGGCCGCGCCGCGCAGGTCGGCGGCCCGGTAGGTGACGGTCAGCGTCTGCGACTGGCCCGGCCACAGCGTGATGTCGTTGTCGTCCCAGGTCGCGTTCGCGAGCTGGTTGTCCCCCGACGCTTCCCGCCCGTCCGGCGTGCCGCGGCGGACGTCGGCCCGCAGGAAGAACGCCGCCCCCGGCGTCTTCGAGGTGTTGGTCACCGTCACCGTCGTGACCAGGCCCGCACCGCTCGGGCGGGTCGAGGCCACCGCGCTGACCTGCGACTTCGGCAGGTTCTGCAGCGCCTGCAGGTTGCTGTACTGCGACAGCGTCGCCTGCGGGTTGCCCAGCGTCTTGGCCCAGTCGACGACGTCCTTCTGCGTCGAGAGCCAGTAGACGTTCCGGTCGACGACCTTCCCGCCCTGGGACACCTGCAGCTCGACGAAGTAGACCTGCGCGGGCGCCGGCGCCTTCGTCTCGGCCGGGACCTTCGGCTTCAGGACGCCCGTGCGCACGCCCTGCGAACCCAGCGAGAGACCCGAAGCCGTCTGGTCGTCGAGGACCTGGCCCGCGGTGTCGAGCACCCGGGCCCGCACCGAAAGCCCGGACTGCGTGGTGGCCCCGAGGTTGTCCAGGGTGACCGACCCGTTGTCGTAGCCGTAGATCGCGTGCAGCGGCTTGTTGGCCTTCTGGGCGCCGAAGTACGCGCCCGGCTGGTCGCCGTCGTCGTTGTAGAGCGACCACAGCAGCGTCGGCCAGCCCTTGTTCAGCTGCCAGTAGACGACGCCGGTGGCCGGGTTCGCCTTGTCCGTCGAGTGGTGCAGGAAGGCCTCGAACTGCGAGCGCGTGTTCTCGTAGTTCGCGATGTTGGCCAGGTCCACATAGGACTTGAGCGAGTTCCACTTCCCGTACCGCTGCAGGATGGACTGGTCCAGCGTGTACAACGTGCCGAACGCGTAACCGCCGTGGTCCGGCTCGAAGTTCGCGTGGTACTGGTTGTACTCCGGGTCCTGCCAGAGCTTCGCCTGCTCGGCGGGCGAGAGGAACCGCTTGATCGAATCGAGCGTCGGCACGGTGTGCCCGGCGCTCTGCTCGCTCGCGAAGCCCCAGGCGCCGCCGGCGTTCGTGCGGGAGGAGTCCTCGGGGTCGAAGTGCGAGCTGTCGTACCAGTAGGTCGGCGGGACCCAGTCGTACGGGCCTTCCTTCTCCCCGGACTGCCCGAGCGTCGGCGTGCTCTTGTACTCCGCCGAAGCGATCACCGGCACCTGGAAGTCGGCTTCCCCGAACGCCTTGAGCGTCTCGGACTCCTGGCGCGGCACCGGCTCGTTGTCGCTCCAGCCGTAGTTGAAGACGCTCGGGTGGTTCCGTTCCATCTGCGCGATCGTGTACGCCGAGTCGTGCATGATCCGGTAGTCGCGCTCGGTCAGCGTCGAGGCGTCCTCCGGCTGCCAGGCGTCACAGCACAGGAACCCGCCGATCACCAGCAGGCCGGCGCGGTCGGCCTGGTCGTAGAAGTCCTGCGGCATGTCGTGGCCTTCGAGCCGGACGCCGGACAGGCCCAGGTTCTTGATCAGCGCGAGCTGGTGGGCGGTGTCGGCCTTGTCGTACCGCAGGAACAGGTCCGGCGCGAAGCCGCCGCCGCGGAACACGAAGTCCTTGCCGTTGATGGTGAACTGCCGCGCGCCTTCGGGCAGCGGCGCGGACTTCCCGACCAGGCGCGAGGTCACCGTGCGGATGCCGAACGTGCTCTTCGACGACGTCGAGAGCACGCCGTCCTGCGAGACCGCGGTGGTCAGCGTGTACAGCGGCTGGTCGCCCATCGAGTACGGCCACCACACCTTCGGGTGAGCGATCTTCACCGGCGCGAACGCGACCGTCCGCTTGGTGTTCGCCGGGATCGTGACCCGCTGCTTGACGACGATCGGCGCGCCTGAGGGCGGGGTGACCGTCGCGGCGACGTCGCCGGTCTGCGCCGTGGCCGCGTTGTTGGTGACGTCCAGCTTCACCGTCAGCTTCGAGCTGGACAGGTCGGCCGCGTTGTCCTGCACGACGTGGGCGTTGTCGCCGGTCAGCGCGTCGGAGACCTGCAGGGTCGGCGGGAATTGGATGCCGGTGTCGTTGTCCGGCGGGATCTGGCCCCAGTCGACCTGGTCGAGGGTGTACATCTTCGTCGGGTCGTTCGGGTAGACCTTGATCGCCAGGGTGTTGCGGCCCGGCTTCACCTGCTTCGTGACGTCGAAGGTGTGCCCGGCGAACGCGCCGCTCACGACGTCCTTCGTGGCGACGAGCGTCCCGTTCACCCAGACGTCGCCCTCGCCGACGATGCCCGGGATGGTCAGCTTCGCGTGCTGCCCCGGCCGGATGTCCGGGGCGAAGTCGGTCCGGTACCACCACGGGTCGGAGAACGGCTTGGTGACGACAGGGCCGAGCTGGTCGACGTACCCGAAGCACTTGCGCATGTTGTCGGAGAAGAAGACGTCCGGGCACTTGCCGTTCTGCACCAAGGCGTTGATCTCGGTGCCGGGCGCGCCGGCGTCGTCCGGCTTCACCGGCAGCCAGCCGCGGGTGGCGTACCCCGGCGTGGAGACCTTGTCGCCGCCGTCCTTGACGCTCGCCGTGGTCAGCACCTGCCAGCCCTGCAGGCCGATCGTCGTCAGCCCGTGCGGCTTCGCGAGGTCCTGCTGCGCGGACGCCGGCGCGGCCACGCTCAGCACGCCGGGCACGAGGAGCAGCGCGGCGAGGACCGCGAGCTTCCGGGTCATGCCTGAGCCCCTTCCGGTTCGGTGGCGAAGGCTTCCTTGATTTCCTTGGGCCCGAACGGCCACGTGTTCTCGGCCTTGGCGTAGACGAGGTAGGCGATCGCGCCGACGGCGATCCAGCCCAGCGACAGCCAGATCGACAGCCATTCGGCCGACTTGTAGATGTACACCCAGCCGATGAGCGCGATGATCGTCGGCACCGGGTAGAGCCACTGCCGGTACGGCCGCCTCAGGTTCGGTTGCCGGCGGCGGAGCACGACGATCGCGGCGACCTGCGCCAGGGACTGGATGATGACCAGGGTCGCGACCGCCGCGTTGATCACCTCGGTCAGGGTGAACAGCGAGCCGACGATCGTGATGGCGCCCATGGTGAGCACGCCGGCGGTGGGCAGGTGCAGCTTCGGGTGCAGCTTGCCGAACACCGGCAGGAAGACCTTGTCGCGCGCGGCTTCGAAGGGCACCCGCGAGCCGCCCAGCAGCCCGGCGAAAACGGACCCGATCGCGGCGATCACGATCAGCACGGTGATGGCCTTGGCCGTCCCGGTGCCCCAGACCTGCTCCAGCACCGACGACGCGACCGACTTCGCGTCCTTCAGCTGGTCGAGCGGGATCGAGCCGAGCACGCCGACCTGCAGCAGGAAGTACAGGCCCATGATGCCGACGATGGAGAAGATGATCGAGCGGGGCAGCGTGCGGCCCGGGTTGCGCACCTCGCCGCCGAGGTAGGCGGAGGTGTTGTAGCCGAGGTAGTCGTAGATCGCGATGATCAGGCCGGCGCCGAGGCCGCCCCAGAAGGTGCCCTCGCCGGCCGAGCTGAACGCGCCGGGGGTGAAGGCGAACGCCTGGGCGCCGCTGAAGTGGGAGAACGCCGCGACGATCGTCGTCAGCACCGCGGCGAGCATGATCACGAACAGGACCGTCGTGAGCTTGGAGATCTGGCCGATCTTCCGGAACAGCGCCAGGATGATCACCAGGGTGATGCCGACGCCGATGACCTTGCCCAGCGGGGTCGTGCCCGCGTCGTCGGTGACGCCCGGGATCAGGTAGCCGAGGTACTGGACGAGGCCGATGATGCCGGTCGACATGATCAGCGGGATGAACAGCACCGCGCTCCACACGAACAGGAACGGCATCAGCCGGCCGGTGCGGTACTGGAACGCTTCGCGCAGGTAGAGGTACGTGCCGCCGGCACCCGGCATCGCGGCGCCGAGTTCGGCCCAGATCAGCCCGTCGGCCAGCGCGACGATCGCCCCGATGATCCAGCCGAACATCGCCTGCGGGCCGCCCATGGTGGCGACCATGGCGGGGATCGTGACGAACGGGCCGATCCCGCACATCTGGGTCATGTTGATCGCGGTGGCCTGCAGCGGGCCGATCTTGCGCTCCAGGGCGGGCGGCTCCCCGGAACGAGTGGGTGAACTCACGACGTGCCTCCGACTAGTAGTTAGTAAAGTTTCTTAACATAGAACGCCCCGAGCCGGAAGGGTTCGCGGATAAACTTGCGGCAACTCAGGAGGACGCGTGGGACGAAACGGGCCGCAGGTCGGGACACCGGCGCACATGCGGGCCTTGAACCAGCGCCTGGTCCTGGACCGGCTGCGCGCGCACGGCGAAGCGACGCGACCCCGCATCGCGGCCGACACCGGGCTGTCGAAACCCACGGTGGGCCAGGCTCTGCTCGACCTCGAGCAGCACGGCCTGGTCCGGACCACCGGGCGCAGCCTGACCGGCCCGGGCCGCGCGGCGGTCGTCTACCAGGCCGCACCGGACGCGGGTCACGTCGTGGGCGTCGACATCGGGCGGCGGGTCCTCCGGATCGCCGTCGCGGACCTCGAAGGCAGCATCGTCGCCCGGCTCGACGAGCCCAACCGGTGCCGTTCGGCGAGCGCGCTGGTGCGCACGGTCGGCGAATCCGTCGAACGGGCGGTGTCCTCGGCCGGCCTGAGCCCGCACGAGGTCGTCTCGACGGTGGTCGGCACGCCGGGCGTCCCGGACCCGGCGACGGGCACGGTGCACCGCGCGCCCAACCTGCCGGGCTGGGAACGGCGCGGGCTGCTGCACGAGCTCGTCTCGGCGCTGGCGGTCGCGGGTTCGGACGTGGAGGTGGAGAACGACGCGAACCTGTGTGCGGTCGGCGAGCACGCCCTCGGCGCGGCGCTGGACGTGGACGTGCTGGTGTGCCTGACCGTCGGCACCGGGATCGGGATGGGCCTGCTGGTCGACGGCAAGCTGTTCCGCGGCGCGCACGGTGCGGCGGGCGAGATCGCGGACCTGCCGCTGGATCCCCGGCCGTCGGGTGCCGGAGCGAGGCGCCCGGGACCGGTCGAGACGGCGGCGGCGGGCCAGGCGGTGCTGGCCGCGGCACGCGCCCGCGGGCTGGCGAAGGCGCGATCGGCGAAGGACGTGTTCCGCCTGGGCCGCGCGGGCGACGAGGTGGCGCTCGGCGTGGTCGAGGAGGAGGCGGAGAAGCTGGCGTACGTCGTCGCGTCGGTCACCGCGGTCCTGGACCCGCGCTTGATCGTGCTGGGCGGCGGCATCGGCGGCAACACGGACCTGCTGGCCGGACCGATGCGCCGGGCGCTGGCGGCGACGACCCCGGTGGTCCCGGAGATCGTGGCGGGCCAGCTGGGCGAGGACGCGGTCCTGGCGGGAGCCATCGCGACTGCTCTGGGGACGGCACGCGAGCTGGTGTTCGACCGCCGCGGCCTGAGCCGCGCCGCGGGCGACGCCTGAGGACCGTCGAGTCCACGGTGGACTAGTCCGACGGCCCCCGCAGGGTGAGCACGACCCGCAGCACGTACTCCACCGCCGTCGGGAAGGCCGCGCCGCGCAGCTCGCCGCGGTCGGCGAGGTTGCGGGAGGCGAACTCCAGTTCCCGGTCCGGCCCGCCCCGCCGGACGACGAGCGCGGCGATCTCCTCGAAGTCGAGGTCCGGGTGGTCCAGGCGCGTCAGGGCGAACTCGATCATCAGTTCCTCGGCCGTCACGTGCGCCTCCTCCAGCTGCCTCCAGCTTACCCGTGAGCGGCCTCACCAGGCTTACTGTACCGTCCAGACGGTATAGTAAGACGTATGACCGCCACCCTGCCGACAGGCACGCCCTTGAGCCCCCGGCGCCGCTGGGCCGCGCTGGGCGTCCTCGTCGGCGCCGTGCTGCTGCTCGCGGTCGACGGGACCGTGCTGTACCTGGCCGTGCCGTCACTGACCCGCGAGCTCGCGCCGACCGCCACCGAGATCCTCTGGATCGGCGACGTCTACTCCCTCGCCCTGGCCGGGCTGCTGGTCACGGCCGGGAACCTCGCCGACCGCTTCGGGCGCAAGAGGGTGCTGCTCGCCGGCACCGCCGCCTTCGGGCTCGCCTCGGCGCTGGCCGCCTTCTCCCCCACCGCCGGCGTGCTCGTCGTCGCGCGGCTGTTGCTCGGGGTCGCCGGGGCGACCATCATGCCGTCGACGCTGTCGCTCATCCGGACGCTGTTCGCCGACCCGCGCGAGCGCACCCGCGCCATCGCCATCTGGTCGGCCGGCTCCGGCGGTGGCATCGCGCTCGGCCCGCTGGTCGGCGGGACGCTGCTGGAGCACTACTGGTGGGGCTCGGTGTTCCTGATCAACGTGCCGATCGTCGTCGTCTTCCTGGTCCTGGGCGCCTGGCTGCTGCCGGAATCGCGCGACCCGAACCCCGGGCGGTTCGACCTGCTGTCGGCCGGGCTGTCGCTGACCGCGATCGTCCCGCTGGTCTACGCGGTGAAGCACGCCGTCAGCTCGGGTCCCGACGTCCAGGTGGGGGTCGCGGCCGTGCTGGGGCTGGTGTCCGGCTTCCTGTTCGTCCGCCGCCAGCGGCGGGCCGAGGCTCCCCTGATCGACGTCGCGCTGTTCCGCAACCCCGCCTTCAGCGGCGCGGTCCTGGCCGACTTCATCGCGGTCTTCGCACTGATGGGCCTGCTGTTCTTCTTCTCGCAGTACCTGCAGCTCGTCCGCGGCTTCTCGCCGCTGCAGGCGGGGCTCGCGGAGATGCCGGCGACGCTCGCCTCGATCGTCGTCATCGCCGCCGTCGGCGTGGTCGCCGGGCGGCTCGGGCGGGGCCGGGCCATTGCGGCCGGGCTCGCCGTCGCCGCGCTGGGCCTCGCGCTGATCTCGGTCGCCGAACGGGCACCGCAGTACTGGTGGCTGGGCCTGGCGCTGGTCCCGGTCGGGCTCGGCGTCGGGCTGGCGCTGACGCTGACCATCGATTCGGTGCTCTCCGCCGTCCCGAAGGACAAGGCCGGCTCGGCGTCGGCGATCTCCGAGACCGCCTACGAACTCGGGGCGGCCCTGGGCATCGCGCTCCTGGGTTCGGTGGTGAACCTGGTCTACCGCGCGTTCCTGCCGGCGGGTCCGGTCCCGCCCGCGGTCCGCGACTCCCTCGCCGGCGCCGCGGGCGTACTGGCCCCGGACTCGGAACTCGCCCGCGCCGCACGGGAGGCGTTCACCGGCGCCATGCAGGTGACGTCGCTCGCGGCGGCCGCCGTCACCGCCGTCGCCGCGGTGATCGCCTGGCGTACCATTCCGTCCGGAAAGGACTGAAGATGCCTCGCAAGGCCGGGCGCAGCCCGGAAGAGACGCGCCGCGCCCTGCTCGACGCCGCCGCGACGGTCATCCGCACCCGCGGTGTGTCGGCCTCCCTGGACGACATCGCGCGGGCGGCCGGCGTGTCGAAAGGCGGGCTGCTGTACCACTTCCCGGCCAAGGACGCGCTGGTGCGCACGCTGGCCCAGGACCTCCTGGACGAGTTCCGCTCCGAGGTCCACGCGGCGCTCGACCCGGCCGACACCGCCCCAGGCCGGCTGACGCGGGCGTACGTCCGGGCGTCGCTGGACACCTCCTACGACGAGGTCGCGGTCCGCGAAACCATCGCCCTGATCGCGTTGCTGATCTCGATCCCGGAGATCGCCGAGCTGGCCCGCGCGGACGCGCAGAGGTGGGAACGCGACCTCCACGACGACGGTCTCCCGCCCGACGTGGTCACCCTGGTGGTCGCGGCCGCCGACGGCGCGAGCACGGCACCGCTGTGGGGCGTGGGCATCGACGTGGCGGCCGCGCGGAAGCTGGAACAGCAGCTCCTCGCCCTCACTTTCCGGTGATCAGCACGTCGATCGCCTGCTCCCGAGTCGCCGGATCCCCCGCGGTCGAGGTCCCCGTCGTGGCCGCAGCTCCCGCCCGCACGGCGTGACCGGAGCCGTTGTCAACAGACTTCGGTACTGGGAAATCACCACTTCGCGAGCCCTACGTTAGTCGGCTCCGGCGAAGGTGTCTTCCGGGTAAATTTTCGACAGCGCGCGCAATTCCGGCAAATCCCCGTCCCCCCACGAGGAGTCTTCCGATGTCGAGGAAGTTCGCCCTGGCCGGCGCCGTTGCGCTCGCCTTGACCGTGACCCCGCTCGCCGCGGGGACCGCGTCGGCCGCCACCGAGCAGGAAGCCGCCGTCACCACGGTCTACTACAGCACCGCCAGCGCACCGACGTTCCGGTCGGTGATCAACGCCGGTGCCGCCAACTGGAACCGCAGCGTCACCAACGTCCGGCTCGTCGAGCGCAACTCCGGCGCGAGCCTGCGCTACACCGAGGGCAACGACCCCCGCGGTTCCTACGCCTCGACCAACGGGCACGGCAGCGGCACCATCTTCATCGACTACACCCAGGCCCGCCAGTACAACCCGACGCGGATCGCGGCGCACGAGACCGGGCACGCCCTCGGGCTGCCCGACCACTACTCGGGCCCGTGCTCCGAGCTGATGTCGGGTGGCGGCCCCGGCCCGTCCTGCACCAACGCGGTGCCCAACTCCGCCGAGCGCAGCCGGGTCAACCAGCTGTGGGCCAACGGGCTCGTCGCGACCAGCGCCGAGCGGGCCGTCGAAACGATCTACGGCTTCTGAACCGCTGACAGCTGTGGCCCGGGCCGGTGCCCGGGCCACAGCCCTGTCCGGGTCGATCTGGGTGATCATCCCGATGTCCCGCGTCCGCGCCGTCAATACGGTCAAAGGATGCGAAACACCCTTCTCACCGCCGGGCTCGCCGGTGTCCTGCTGCTGACCGCGCTCCCCGCGCACGCGGCCACCCGCCTCTCGTTGCCCGCCCCCACCGGTCCCTACGCCGTCGGCAGCGTCGACCTGCACCTCGTCGACCACGCGCGACCGGATCCCTGGGTCGCCGGGACGACCCGCGAACTCATGGTGACCGTCCGGTACCCCGCCCGCTCCGGCGGCGGCGCGAAAACTCCCTACCAAGCAACGGAAGCCGCTGCGGTCATCGCCGAGGAAGACGCGCGGACGCTCGGCATCGCCGCCGACCGGCTCGACTACACCTTCCCCACGCACGCCCGCACCGGGGTTCCCGCCGCCGGCGGGCGGCGGCCGGTCGTGCTCTACTCGCCCAGCGCCAAGTACCCGCGCTCGGTCGGCACCACGCTGCTGGAGCAGCTCGCGAGCGAAGGCTATGTGACGGTGGCGATCGACCACACGCACGAGCCCGCGGCGGTGGCGTTCCCCGGCGGCCGCGTCGAACGGCGGGTGCTGCCCTCCGGTCCCGATGCCGGCCGGCAGCTGATCGCGACCCGCGTCGCGGACACGCGGTTCGTGCTCGACGCGCTGGAAACCCTGGCCCGCGGCGGGAATCCGGACGCCGGGCACCGCCCGCTGCCCGCCGGGCTCGTCCCGGACGTCTCCCGCGCCGGCATGTTCGGCCACTCCGCGGGCGGCTTCACCACCGCCGAAACGATGGTGTCGGACCCGCGCCTGGACGCGGGGGCGGACCTCGACGGCAGCATGTCGTACTCCCAGTCGCACCGCGAGTACGGCCGCGCCGCCGACGAAGGTCTCGACCAGCCGTTCCTGCTGCTGAGCGCGGGCGACCACAGCGCGGCCTCCGACCCTTCGTGGCAGGAGTTCCTGGCCCACCAGCGCGGTCCGGTCCGCGCGCAGCACCTGCCGGACGGCGAGCACTTCAGCTACACCGACTACCAGGTGCTCCTCCCCCGCCTCGGCCTCGACCCGGCGGCGATCGCCCCCTTCGTCGGCACCGTGGACCCGGGCCGGAGCATCGCCACCCAACGCGCGACCCTGAGCGAATTCTTCGCCTGCCACCTCAAACGCCGGTGAAGCGGCGTCGGATGGCCGGCCTCAGCGCCGGGTCCACTGCTGGTTGGCGCCACCGCTGCAGGACCAGAGGATGATCTTCGTGCCGTTCGCGGTGGCCGCGCCGCTCGCGTCCAGGCACAGCCCGGACACCGCGTTGGTGATGGTCCCGTTGGCGTTCAGCGTCCACTGCTGGTTGCGCTGGCCGTTGCAGTCCCAGACGACGACCGCGGTGCCGTTCGCCGTTCCGCTGTCGTAGGCGTCGAGGCACTTGGTGCCGTTGACGACGAGCTGCCCGCGGGAGGGGATCCAGGTCTGGTTCGGGCCTGCCGCGCAGTCCCAGAGCTGGGTCTGGATCCCGTTGGTGATGCCGTTGTCGTCCACGTCGAGGCAGCGGCCCGACGGCACGCCGACCACCTCGGCACCGGCGGTGCCCGGGAGGGGCAGCACGGCGACGTCGGTGACCTTCGGCGGGGTGCCCGAGAACGTCAGGGAGTTCGTTCCCTTGCCCAGCGAAACCACCGCCGAGACGGTCTTGGCCGCTCCCCCGGTCGCCGGGAAGGCCACGACCGTCGGCTGCTGGCCGTTCACCGCGAGGGTGGCCGTCTGCGCGGTGGTCGAGCTGTAGGTGAAGGTCGCGACAGCCAGCCCCGTGGCGGCCGCGGTGATCGTCGAGCCGTGCGTGGCCGCCGCGTCGGTGCCCCGGACGGTCAGCAGCACCGAGTCACCGGCGGGGACGTCGACGCCGTAGCCGGTGGCGAAACTCCCGGCATCGCGTGCGCCCCAGACGTTCCGGACCTGCGCCGGGGCCGTCGTCAGGCCGAGGTCGGCCCACCGCACGTTCATCGTCGCCGCCGACGACGTCCGGTTCAGCAGCACCACCGCCCGCTTGCCGGAGCCACTGAGGACCTTCGAATAGACCTGGAGCCCGGCGGCGTCCTCGGCCACCTTGACCCCCTGCAGGCCGCGCGGGTCCTGGTCGACGGCGATGACTTCCCGGTTCGCCAGGATCGCCTTCGTGGCCGCGCTCATCGTCGCGAGGTTGTTGCCCGCCAGCAGCGGCGCGCCCGAAACCGACCACAGGCTCATCTCCGTGCGCGCCTGCGCGTCGGTGAGACCGGGCAGGCCGACGGTGAGCATGTCCGGGTCGTTGACGTAGCCAGTGTGCTGCGAAACCGGGTGCTGCGCCTGGTCGAAGTTGGTCAGCACCTGGCCCAGGTTCGCCGTCTGGCCGTAGAAGATGATGTCCGTGCTGGTGCGCCACATCGGGGCCGTGCCGGCGCCCCAGTTCCACGGGTTCTTCTTGCCCCAGTTGCAGATCGACAGCGTGAGCGTGCGCCCGGTCTGCGCGGTCGCGGCCTTGTTGGCGTCACTGATCGCCTGGTACGTGCTCTTCGGGTCGAGGCCTTCGGCGTCGCCGCCGCACCAGTCGACCTTGACGAAGTCGAAGCCCCAGCGCTGGAACTGCAGCATGTCCTGCAGGTAGTGGCCTTCGCTGCCGCTCCCGGGCGCCGCGGGCCGCCCGGTCGGGTAGTAGTAGCCGCAGCCGTCGCGGCCGGCGTCGGTGTAGATCCCGGCCTTGAGTCCCTTGCCGTGCAGGTAGTCCGCGATCGCTTTCATCCCGCCCGGCCATTCGGCGGTGTCCACGGTGATGTTCCCGGCGCTGTCGCGGGTGCCCTGCCACCAGCCTTCGTCGATGTTGACGTAGCGGTAGCCGGCGTCCTTCAGCCCGGCCGACACGAGCGCGTCGGCCTGCGCCTTGATGGTGGTGTAGTCGATCTTGGCGGCGAAGGTGTTCCAGGACGCCCAGCCCATCGCCGGCGGCGGGACGGCCTCCTCGGCGGCGGCCGGGCTCGCCGTGGCGGCTCCGGTTCCGGGGAGGACTCCGGCGACCAGCGCGAGCGCGGCCAGTCCGAGGCGCAGCTTCATGGAGGGCTCCGACTTCGTCGTCGAGAAATGTTAGCGCTAACAGAGACGAGGGGATTGTTGACCTCGCCGCGGTCCGGCGTCAAGGGGCCGGAGGGCGGGACTTGCGGTGTTAGCTTGCTAGCATGCTAGCCTCGCGGTTTGGGCGATGACGACGTCAAGCAGTTCAACGTGTACCTGCCGATCGGGCTGATCCGGGAGGTCAAGCACCGAGCCATCGAGACCGGGCAGTCACTGTCGGCGCTCGTCGCCGAAGCCCTGCGTGCCTACCTGGCGACCGATCCCGAAGAGGAGCACTGACATGACGACCGAGGGCATCGAGGCGATGTACCTGGAGACGCACAACTGGGGCAAGGCGGCCAAGTTCTTCCAGGCCCTGGGCTACGAGATCGACTTCGCGACCGACCACAACTCCGGGCAGCTGCGCAACGGCGCCGGCCCCTGGCTGTTCATCGCCGAGGTCCCCGAAAGCCAGGAGCCGCGGATGCGGATCGTGTTCAAGGTCCCGGACGCGGACAAGTTCGAGGCGGACGACATCGTCGAAGTGGTCACCCCGTTCGAAGAAACCCATTACGGGACCAGGGAAATGACCGTCCGCGACCCCGACGGGCGCACGTGGACCCTGTCGGCGCCGGGCGCGGCCTGACGTGGCCGTGCCGGACAGCACGGCGGTGCGAACCGCGCTGTGGCGGGCGTTGCACCTCGCCGTCGATCCGCCGCCCCACGTGTTCGCCGACGACCTGGGCCTGCGGCTGGCCGATCCGGGCGACGGCTGGCGGCAGCGCGACGACATGGACCCGGCGACCGCCGGCCGCTACCGCGCGGGCATGGTGGCCCGCGCGCGGTTCGTCGAGGAGCTGGTCGCCGAGCAGGCCGCCCGGGGGGTCGGCCAGTACGTGATCCTCGGGGCCGGCCTGGACACTTTCGCCCAGCGACGTCCGGAAATCGCGGCCCGGCTGCGAGTGTTCGAAGTGGACCAGCCGGGGCCGCAGGCCTGGAAACGCGACCGGCTGGCCGAACTCGGCCTCGGCGTGCCGGACTGGCTGCACTTCGTGCCGGTCGACTTCGAGACGGCCTCGTGGTGGGATCGGCTCATCGCCGCGGGCTTCGCCCCGGACGAACCGGCTATCGTCGCCTCCACCGGCGTCAGCATGTACCTGACGAAGGAGGCGAACGCGGCCACGCTGCGCCGGATCGCCGGGTTCGCCCCGGGCTCCACGCTCGCGATGACGTTCCTGCTGCCGGCGGACCTGCTCGACGGCGGCGAACGCGCCCGCCACGAGGCCACCGCTCGCCGGGCGGAGGCGGCGGGGACGCCGTTCGCCAGCTCCTTCTCCCCCGGCGAAATGCTGGCGATGGCCCGCGAAGCCGGGTTCCGCGACGTCGGCCACGTCTCGGGCGCCGAGCTGGACGAGCGGTACTTCGCGGACCGCGCGGACGGGCTGCGGATCGTGCGGGGCGAGGAATTCCTCGTCGCTACGGCCGGGGCTGCTGCCCCAGGTACGCCCGCAGCATCGTCTTGACCGGCTCGAGCAGTTCGGTGGCACCGTCGCCGCGGAAGGCCTCCTGGATCACGGCGTCGGCGGCGAGGAACGCCGTGCGGCAGGCCACCGCGGCCTCGTAGTCGTCGCGCAGGAGCTCCTGCGCGACGAGGATGCGGTGCACGCCGGTGGCCATCACGCGCTTGTGCGCGATGTCGGCCTCCCGGGTTCCGTCGGTCAGGCCGCGGCCGAACCAGAGCGCGCGGAACCCGGGTTCGGCGCGGTAGAGCCCGGCGAAGGCGTCGACGAGCAGGCCGACGGGGTCCTCCCAGGTCTCTTCGGCCGCTCGCTCGGCGAACGACGTCATGAGGTCTTCCAGGCGGGCGAGGTAGACCTCGCCCAGCGCCTCGGCGATGGCGTCGCGGTCCGGCAGGTACTGGTACAGCGCACCGACCGACACGCCGGCTTCCGCGGCCACGCGGGTGGTGGTCAGCGCCTCGACGCCCTCCGCGGCGAGCAGGCGGTCGGCGGCGGCCAGCACCTGGGCCAGCTTCTGCCGGGACCGCGCCTGGCGGGGCACCCGGCGCAGGCGGACGCCCGCTTCGATCGGCTCCGGGCCGGTCATGCGGCCTCCAACCTGAACGTGACTTTGATTCGTATTTATTCTAGCCCGGCTGGAGGCCCGCCGCAGCCCGGAGTGAAAAGTCGGTCGCGCCGGGCACCGCGGCGGATTACCGTTGCCGCTGCGGGAAATCGCCCGGCGTGCTCGGCGGTCCCCGCAGCTTGGAGTAGTTCAGCAGGCAGAACACCCGGCTCGAATCCGGGAAGGCGCAGGTTCGACCCCTGCCTCCAAGTCCGGTTCCACCAGGGGGAGTCCACATGGCACAGGAGGCGTCACCCGGTTACGCCTACGGGCAGCTCGAACGAGCGTTGCGCACCGCTTCGTCCACAACGGACGGGCCGGTCCGCCGCCGCGCCCTCGCCAAGGCCGGCCGGTGGCAGGCGGTGCTGGCCGGCATGGCCGACGGGTCGCTGACGGTCGGCTCGCGGACCCCGGTCACGGACACCCCGGCGTGGGTCACCCTCGAGGTCGCGCACGGCGGGTTCGCCACCGGCCGGTACCTCGCCGAGCTCCCGGTGCGCCCGGAGGAGCTCGCCGCCGTCCCGGCCGGCGCGCCGGGCCGCACCGACCGCGAGCGAGTCAACCTCGGCCACCTCACCGACGCCGGGCTCGCGGCTCTCCGCGCGGGGCTGGCCACCGAGGCCTACCGCGTCGAACTCCCGGAGGACGCCGCGCTGCCGGTGCTCGCCTGGCTGCTCGACCACGGGCACGCCGAGGCCGCCCTCGACCTGGTCGCCGAGGTGCGGCCGCTGCTGCCCCGGCTGCGCCTGGCCCCGCTGCCCGGCGCGGCCCCGTGGCCGTCCGGTGCGCTGGTGCGGCTGGCCACGGTCGGCGAGGTCCGCGCGACGCTGCGCTCGACGAGGACCAAGCCCGCGATCGCGGCGATGCTGGAAACGCTGCGGGTGTGGCACCCGCTGTACGACCGGCTGGTCGCCCTCTGGGCGGAGACGGTCGAGGGCGACCTGCCGCGGCTGGGCGAGGACGGCGTCACCGGTGGCTGGCCGTGCCGGACGTGGCCCGAGGGATGGGGCGCCCGGCGGGCGCAGTGGCTCGTGGACTACGCGACGGCGTGCGCGCGGCACCCGGCCTCGACGTCCCACACGCACCCGAAGAGCAACTTCGCGCGGCTGGCCCGGGCGCTGCGGCTCTGCCGGTTCGCGAGCGCGGAGCTCACCGGCCGCGACGTCGGCTGGATCCGGCGGGCGCTGGCCAACACGATCACCAAGCACGGCGAGCCGGGGTCGGAGCGGCGGGCCGCGCTCCGGTCGGTGCAGGCGGCGGTGGCCGCGCGCCCGACGCACGCCGAGCTCGCGGTCGTCCTGGCCGGCCGGCTCGACGCCTACCCCGGCGACGGCGGTCTCCCCGCGCTCGACCCGGTCGTCGCGGACGCCGTCCCGCCGCACCTGGTCGCGAAGGTGGCCCGCGCACTGGAGGCACCGGTCGAGGAGCTGGTCGCGCGCGGGGTGATCACCTCGGGCGACGTCCTCGCGGTGGTGCTGCCGCAGATCACGGCGCAGCTGATGGCGGCGAACGTCGAGGACGACCGGCTGGCGGCGTTGTACGCGCAGACGTACGCGGCCTTCCGCCGTCGCCGCGGGCTGTTGCTGCTCGACCTCGAGCAGCAGGTCCGGTTCGAGGAGCTGCCGTGGATCCGGGTGCTGGAGCCGTTCCGGGCCCGGCGTCCCGACGTCGCCCGGGCGGCGCGGCAGACGCTGACCCAGACGGTGCTGCTGGCGCTCGGCTCGTTCCCGCAGGCGATCCTGCCGAACACGCTGCTGCGCGAGCTCGGCGCGCTGGCCAAGCAGGCGGGTCTGCCGATGCCGCTGCTGGAGGAGCTGGCGGCGGACATCTTCGTGGGCACGTTCACCGACAAGTGGCGCACCGCGGCGGCGGCCACCAGCCGGATCATGGCGGGCACGCTGTACGCGCGGTACTACGACCTGCCGGCCGAGTGGCCGGCGCCGCCGCGCAAGCTGCTGCGCCGCACGGCGGACGACTTCGCGGCGGTCTGCGAGGCCCGGGCGGGCCGGCGACGGCGGTCGGTGGCGGGCAACGGGATGGTGATCGAGCAGAGCCAGATCCTCACCACGCACAACCTGGCGGTGCTCGTGGAGACCCTGGGGCTGCGCTCGCGCCTGGGTCCCGACCTGGCCGGCCAGGTGTTCACGTGGGTGGTGCGCCGCCTGGCCGGAGAGCGGTACTGGAGCCGGCAGCTGATCAAGAACGTCGCCTACGCGTGGCGGCAGGCGGTCTTCTTCTTGAGCTTCTGCCCGGAGGAAGACCAGCGGGCGGCGGTGGCTCGGCTGCGTGAACTGGTGACGCAGGCGGGGGTGGCCGAACGGTTCGGCCCGGCGGTGACGGGGCTGGCCGCGGTGGTCGAGGGCGCGAGGTTCTTGCCGGACGGCACGCTCCCGGACGGCCCGGGACGCCGGCTGCTCGGCTGGACGACCGGCCCGCACTGGTGCCGCGCCCGCACGGCCTGAAGCGGCCGGAAACCGGTTCCCACCACGGTTTCCGGCCGCCGCTCAGGCGCGGCCGAACAACCGCGCTCCCCTGCGCCGCACCGGCAGCCGCCCGGCCACCGCGTCCTCCAGCAGCGACCCCACCGTCTCCCGCGCACACGCCTTGTTCGCGCCGATCCCGCCCGACGGCCCGCGCTTGATCCAGCCCGCGACGTACACTCCCGGCCGCCCGGACACCCGGCCCGCCGAGTTCGGCACGATCCCCGCCTCGTCGTCGAACGGCAGCCCCGGCACCGGCGCCCCGCGGAACCCCGCCGCCCGGATCACGCGGCCTGCCGGGATCTCGGCGCCGTCCGCCGTCACCACCGCGCGAACCTCGGTGTCGCCGTCGAAGGCCAGCGGCGCCGAGTGGAACCGCAGCACGATCCGGCGGCCCTCCGGCGGTGGCGAAGACCAGTCCACCCGCTCCCGTGGCACCCCCTGCAGCCACGCCGCCTTGTCCCCCGGCTGCGCGCCGTCGATCGCGGCCGCCACCCGCGGGTCGTCGTCCACCACCAGGCCACCGCGGGCCGCCAGGGCCAGCAGTTCCGGCCGGGTGTACGCCGCCGTTTCCGGGCCGCGGCGGGCCAGCAGGACCACCTCGCGGACCTTGGCCGACCGCAGCCGGGCCAGCGCTTCCGACGCGATCGGCGTCTCCGCCAGCGCCTCCGGGTCCGCCGTCAGGATGCGAGCGATGTCCAGGGCGACGTTGCCCGTGCCCACCACGACCACGCGTTCGGCCGACAGGTCGACGGCGTCCGGCTCGACGTCCGGGTGGCCGTTGTACCAGCCGACCACCGTCGCGGCCGGCAGGCTGCCGGGCAGGTCCTCCCCCGGGATACCGAGCCGCCGCGCCTCGGTCGCCCCGACCGCGTAGATCACCGCGTCGTGGCGCTCCGCCAGCTCGGCGCCGGCCGAGACGCCGAGCCGCAGGCGCAGCCTCGGGTGGTCGTGGAACCGCGCGAACGTCTCGCCGATCTTCTTCGTCGACGGGTGGTCGGGCGCGACGCCGTAGCGGATCAGGCCGCCGGCCGTCGCGAGGCGGTCGATCAGCGTCACGCGGGCGTTCGTGTGCAGCAGCAGGTCCTCCACCGCGTACATCCCCGCCGGTCCGGTGCCGACGACGGCGACGTCCAAGGGCGCGAAGTCGCTCGGCAGCACCCGCGTGAACGACGGCGGGGCCCAGCGGTGGAAGTTCGGCGCCACCGAGACGTCGGCCAGCACGTCCCGGCCCGCGTAGTAGTTCGCGTTGATCTGCTCGTACGCCCGCAGCGGCCCGGTCAGGTCGCCGGCCGGGAAGATCGCGTCCACCGGGCAGGCATCGGCGCAGGCACCGCAGTCGATGCAGGTGGCCGGGTCGATGTACAGCAGGTCCGTCGTCCCGAAGTCCGGCTCGTCCGGCGTCGGGTGAATGCAGTTGACCGGGCAGACCGACACGCAGGTGGCGTCGGCGCAGCAGGTCTGGGTGATCGCGAAGGCCATGTCAGATCAGGTTCGCTCGTTTGTAGAACCACAGCGACGGCTTGGTCAGCAGCCCGGCCGAGTGCAGGAACTCCATCAGCCCGGAACAGCTCGAGCGCAGCATCGACTTGTGGTGCTCGTTGGCCTTCGCCTCGCGCCGCGCCCGCTTGCCGTCGAGCCCGGCGTTCTCGTAGACCTTGCCGTTCACCATGCTCGTCACGATGAAGTACGACGCGATCGCGACGACCAGGCCGTTGACCTGCCGGCGCAGCCACCCCGCGCCGCGCAGCCGCTCGCGGGTCTCCTCGCGGGCGAACTTCATGTGCCGGGACTCCTCGACGACGTGGATGTTGTTGATGGTGCGCACGAACGGCACCACCCGCTCGTCGCGCATCCAGTCGCGCTGCATCACGTCGAGGACCTCTTCGGCCACGAGGATGGCCGCGTAGGCGGCTTCACCGGTCGCCGTGGCCTTGAAGACGCGGCCCAGTTCGACGACGAACCGGCGCGGCCGGTACGCCGGCGCCCGCAGTTTCGCCGCGCCGCGGGCGAACATGATCGAGTGCCGGCACTCGTCGGCGATCTCGGTCAGCGCCCACTGGAACGCCGGGTCGGTGGGGTCCTTGGCGTAGAAGTCGCGCAGCACCATCTGCTGCAGGATCATTTCGAACCAGATCCCGGTGCTCGCCACCGACGCCGCCTCCTGGCGGGTCAGTTCGCGTTGCTGCTCCGGAGTCAGGTCCGCCCAGTAGGAGGTGCCGTAGAGCGTGCTCCACTCCGGACTCGCGCCGTGGTAGCCCGTGTCCAGCGGCGTCTCCCAGTCGACTTCCTTGACCGGGTCGTACGACAGCTGCTCCGACGAGTCGAGCAGCCGCCGCGCCACGGTCTCCCGGTCCGACACGCCCGATTCGCTGATGCTCGTCACGACCGACCTCCTCGTCAGGTGTTACCGAAGTTCACTGTTACCAACCGTAACACATACTTACGGCACCCGTCTCCGGGCAATTCAGTGAACGACCGTACACTCAGATGGTGATCCCAGGACGCTCCCCCGCGGAGCCGTTCGGCTCCGGCCTGCTCGGACCGCTGGACCAGCACGCCACCGCGTTGCGCCGGCGCGTCCAAGGCCTGCTCACGGCCGCGTTGATCGCCACCAACGTGATCGGTGCGCTGGTCGTGGTCGGGCTCGCGGTGCTGCTGATGCCGGCGCCCGGGATGTCCGGTGAGCTCGTGCGCGTCACCGCGGTCGCAGTACCCGTGTACGTCGTTTCGGCGGTCGTCATCGGCACGCTGTGGGGCACCCGCGGCGCCCTCCGGACCCTGCGCTGGGCGGCCGACGGACGCCGGCCGACCGACGCCGAACGCGCCGCGAGCCTGCGCGTCCCGCTGCGGCTGACGGCCGTGCAGGCGGTGCTCTGGGGCCTCGCGACGCTGGTCTTCGCCGGGCTGGCGGCGCTCGTGCAGCCGGAGGTCGTGCTCACCGAGTTCCTGGTGGTCGCGTTCGCCGCCGTCGTCGTCTGCGCGATCGCCTACCTCTTCGGCGAGTTCGCCCTCCGGCCGTACGCGGCGCTGGCGCTGGCGGGCACCACGCCGCCGCGCCCGGTGAACGGCGGCGTCAACCGGCGGATGCTGCTGTTCTGGTGCCTCGGGACCGGGGTGCCGGTGGCCGGGCTGGTGGTCACCGCGGTGCTGGCGTGGGTGCGCGGCGACGTCTCCACCACGAAGCTCGCCGTGTCGGTGATCGCGCTCGGGCTGGTGGTGCTGTGCTTCGGGCTGCTGGTCACGGTGTTCACCGCCCGCTCGGTGGTCAACCCGATCTCCTCGGTGCGCGACGCGCTCGGGCGGGTGCGGGCCGGCGACTTCACCGTCGAAATCCCGGTCTACGACGGCACGGAACTGGGCCTGCTGCAGGCCGGGTTCAACGACATGACGGCCGGGCTGGCCGAGCGCGAACGGCTGCGCGACCTGTTCGGCCGGCACGTCGGCCACGAGGTCGCGGTCGAGGCGATGCGCACGTCGACCGAGCTCGGCGGCACGGTCCGGACGGTGTCGGTGCTGTTCGTCGACCTCGTCGGGTCGACGGCGCTGGCCGCGAGCCGCCCGCCGGAGGAGGTCGTCGGCCTGCTCAACCGGTTCTTCGCGGTGGTGGTCGACGAGGTGGATCGCCACCACGGGCTGGTGAACAAGTTCGTCGGCGACGCCGCGCTGGCGGTGTTCGGGGCGCCGGCGCCGCTCGGCGACCACGCCACCTGCGCGCTGGCCGCCGCCCGCGCGATCGCCCGCCGGCTGGCCGCGGAGGTCCCGGACGGCCCGGCCGGAATCGGCGTGGCGACGGGGGACGCGGTCGCCGGCAACGTCGGCGACCCCCGCCGGTTCGAGTACACGGTGATCGGCGACCCGGTCAACGAAGCCGCGCGGCTGACGGAGCTGGCCAAGAACGCACCCGGCCGCTTGCTCGCCTCCTGGACGGCGGTCGAGGCCGCGGCCGCGGAGGAAGCGGCCCGCTGGACGGCGACCGAAGACGTCACCCTGCGCGGCCGCACCCGCCCGACGACGCTCGCCTCACCACGCCCCGGCTGACCGGTCAGCGCCGCGGGTCGATGTGCACCTTCGGTCCCTCGCCGCCGACCCGCTGCCCCGCGAGCACCGCGCCGGCCTGCTCGAGGCCGACCGTCGCCGCCACCAGAGGGCGCGGGTCGACCGCCCCGCTCGCGTATGCGGCGATCGTGTCGGCCAGGCCGGGTGACGCGGACAGCACCCCGACCGCCGTGACGTCCTTCAGCACCAGCACGCGGGTGTCGAGCTCGCTCGGCCGGCCGGACAGTCCGATGTAGACGATCCGGCCCGCGGGCTCCACCAGGTCCGCGGCGAGCGCGGGCGAGCCGGGGGCCCCGGTCGCGTCGACCACCGCGTCGAACGGCAGGTCCGGCAACGTCTCCCGGGTCCAGACGTGCGCGAAACCGAGACCGCGGGCGAACTCGAGGGGGCCGACTCCGAGCAGGTGCACCTCGGTGCCCGCCGCCCGCAGGAACAGGGCCGTGAGCAGCCCGATCGTCCCCGGCCCGAGGACCAGCGCCCGGTCGCCGGTGCCGGTGCCGGCCGCGCGGGCCGCGCGCAGGGCGTTGCCGCCGGGTTCGACCAGGGCCCCGAGCACGGCGTCCACCGCATCGGGCAGCGCGTGCAGCGACCACGCGGGAACGGCGAGCCGCTCCGCCAGCGCACCGGCCCGGCCGCCGCGGATGCCGACCTCCTGCCGGTTTTCGCAGGTGTGCTGGTGGCCCTTCCGGCAGCGGCGGCAGGTCCGGTCGCCGAGCATGGTGTCGCCGGTGACCCGGCGCCCCAGCCAGGCGGGGTCGACGCCGTCGCCGATCGCCGAGATCGTGCCGGACCACTCGTGTCCCAGCCGCATCGGGTACGCCGCGTGCCCCTGGTGCAGGTAGGTCATGTCGCCGGTGAAGAACTCGACGTCGGTGCCGCACACCCCGGCCCGCTCGACGTCGACGACGACCTCCCCCGCGGCGGCCTCCGGGACGGGCACCTCCTGCACCGAGCACTCCCGCGGACCGGTGAGCACGAAGGCCCGCATCGTCGAAGACATGGCGGCATCCTCGCACGGAGCCGAATCCCGAACACTTGCCATTTTCTTGACACCTGTCCATTATCGACGCCGTGACCGGCGACTGGACGACCGAAGCACCCGCCAAGGACCGGCGGGTCCGCCGGTCGCGCGCGGCCTTGCTGCGGGCCGCGGTCGAGCTCGTGTCCGAACGCGACTCCACCGCCGTCCCGGTGTCCGAGATCGCCGAGGCGGCGGACGTCAGCCGTCAGGTGCTGTACCAGCAGTTCGGCGACCGCGACTCGCTGCTGCTGGAGGCCGCGCTCGACCTCGTCCGCCGCGAACTGCTCGGCGAGCTCGGCGGCCTCGCCTCGGCCACCGGCGAGCACGCGTCACTGCTGGCGCTGGGCCGGCACTTCGCCCGGTACCGGCGCTTCTACCGGGCGCTGCTGACCGGGGCGTCCGCGTTCGCCCTCAACAAGGCGCTGACCGGCCTGTTCCTCCCGGTCAACCGGGAGAACCTCGGCCGCGCCCTCGGCGGCCGGCTCGACGCCGACGGCCTCGAGGACCTGGCCACCTTCCTGACCGGCGGGGCGGGGGCGGTCGTCAACGCGTGGGTCGTCGACGGGCCGGACCCGCTCGACCCGGAGGAGTTCGCCGGCCGGCTGCTGCGGATGCACTCGGTCGTCACCGCGATGATCACGAAGGAGGCCGGCCGATGATCAGCCGTCTCGTCGAACGCCTGCTGAAGCTGCCCGCGCCGGCCACCCGGCGCCTCGCCGTCCGGCGGGACCTGCGCGTCCCGATGCCCGACGGCGTCGAGCTGCTCGCCGACCGGTGGGCGCCCCGCACCGGCGGGGACGGGCTGCCGCTCGCGCTGGTGCGCACGCCCTACGGCCGCCGGGGCGTGTTCGGCGCGATCCTGGCGCGGCCGCTGGCCGAGCGCGGGTTCCAGGTGCTGGTCCAGAGCACGCGCGGCGGCTTCGGCTCCGGCGGTGTCTTCGACCCGCTGCGGCAGGAACGCGAAGACGGCCTCGCGACGCTGGACTGGGCGGTGCGGCAGCCGTGGTCCGGCGACGCGATCGTGCTCGTCGGCGCCAGCTACCTGGGTTACGTGCAGTGGGCGGCCGCCGATCGCCTGCCGCCGCAGGTGAAGGCGATGGTCCCGCAGGTCACCGAATCCGGGCTCACGCTGGAATTCCTGCGCGAGGACGGCCTTTCGCTGGAGACGCCGTTCGGGTGGGGCGTCCAGGTCGCGGTCCAGGAACGCCGGTTCGCGCTGCTCCGGCAACGCGCCCAGGCGAAGAAGCTCGTGCAGGCGCTGAACACGCTGCCGCTCGCCCAGGCCGACGTCGTCGCCATCGGCCACCGCTCCGACTACATCCAGGACGTCCTCACCCGCACCGAACACCACCCGCGCTGGGCGGAGGTCGACCACCGGCACCGCGTCGCGGACGTCACCGTGCCGGTCAGCTCGATCGCCGGCTGGTACGACATCTTCCTGCCCGGCCAGCTGCGCGACTTCCGCACGCTGCAGGACGCGGGACGGCGGCCGCGCCTGACGGTCGGGCCGTGGACCCACGCCGGCCGCTCCGACCTGCTCGGCAGCACCGGCGAGACGCTCCGGGAGACCCTCGCGTTCGCGCTCGCGCACGCCCGCGGCGAAGAACCGCCGGAGCGGGCGCCGGTCCGGCTGTTCGTCATGGGCGAGGAAGCCTGGCGCGACTTCGCTTCGTGGCCGCCGGAAGGCTATGCGCCGCAACGGTTCCACCTGCACGCCGACGGCCTGCTGGCCACGGCCGTGCCCGGGGAGTCCGAACCGGACCGCTACCGCTACGACCCGGCCGACCCGACCCCCGCGGCCGGCGGCGTGCGGATGGCCCCGGACGCCGGCCGGGTGGACAACGCGGCCCTCGAAGCCCGCGCCGACGTCCTCACCTACACCACGCCGGTGCTCGGCGAAGACGTCGAGGTGATCGGGGACGTGCAGGCGGAAATCTGGTTCCGGTCGAGCCTGCCGTTCGCCGACGTCTTCGTCCGGCTCTGCGACGTCGGCCCGGACGGCCGGTCGGTCAACGTCTGCGACGGCCTCACCAGCCTGCGCGAGGCCGGCGAGCCGGCCGCCGCCACCGTCCGGATGTGGCCGACGGCGCACCGGTTCCGGCGCGGGCACCGGATCCGGGTCCAGGTCTCCAGCGGCGCTTTCCCGCGCTACGCCCGGAATCCCGGCACCGGCGAGCCGCACGCCACCGCCGTCACCCTGCGCGCCGCGGACCAGGAGGTCCACCACGACCCGGCCCACCCGTCGGCGATCGTGCTGCCCGTGCTGAACTGAAAAAGAACTCCTGGCGACACGCCGGAATTCGGGTAACGCGCCTTTCGGCCGGGCGACTAACGCGGTGTTTCCGGCTCGCTTTCGGGAGGCATCGTGGACGTCAGGACGGACCGGCAGGCCGAGCAGGAGCGGGCCGCGGCCGCGCGCGCCGCCGAGCGCACCGGGCCGCGGCAGGCCAAGATCGCGTTGCTGCGCAAGCCCGGCGGGATCGCCGAGGCCGACGAGCCGAGCCGGGTGGCGACCCGGATCGACCGGCTCGGCCGCTACTACCCCGACGTCCGGCCGGTGAGCCCGGCGGCGATCGCGGCGGGCGACCCGGCGGCGATGACGGCCGCGGGCGCAATCCTCGAACGCATCGTGCTCACGAACGACCTGCTCGGCGTCGGCTACCTCGAAGGCGGTGTCACGGCTGCGGCCGCCGTCGGCCGGGTGAACATCCGGAACGCCCAGGGCCGGCTGATCGGCTACGGCACGGGCTCGCTCGTGTCGCCGGAACTGCTGCTCACCAACCACCACGTGCTGCCGGACGCCGAGGCCGCCGGGTTCAGCGCCATCGAGTTCGACTACCAGGACGGTGTCGACGGCCTGCCCAAGCCTGTGCGGGCCTTCCCCCTCGACCCCGGGCGGTTCTTCGCCGCCGACCGGTCCCTCGACTTCGCGCTCGTCGCGGTGAAGGCGACCGCGGAAGAACTGCGCCCGTTCGGCTTCAACCGGCTGATCGCGAGCGAGGGCAAGGCGATCGTCGGCGACTTCGTCACCATCGTCCAGCACCCCGGCGGCGGCAAGAAACAGGTCGCGCTGCGGGAAAACCGGGTCATCGACGTGCTCGACGAGTTCCTGCACTACGAAACCGACACCGAACCGGGCTCGTCCGGCTCGCCGGTGTTCAACGACCAGTGGGAGGTCGTGGCGCTGCACCACGCGAGCGTCCCGGCGGCGGGCCACGCGGAGTACGGCGGGTACCTCAACGAAGGCATCCGGGTCAGCAAGCTGCTGAAGTTCCTGCGGGAGCAGCCGGTCACCCCGGCGCAACGGGTGCTGCTCGACGGGCTGGCCACCCGCCCCGAGCGGGCCCTGCCGCCCGACGGCTCTTCGGGCGGCACCTCGCCGGTGCTGACGCTCGCGATGCCGTTCGACATCCGGCTGCGCGCCGAACCGCTGACCGGGCGGATCGACCCCGACTACACGAACCGCGAGGGGTACGACCCGGCCTTCCTGCCCGGGCACACCGTGCCGCTGCCCGGCCTGTCCGACACGCTCGTCCCGCTGGCGGCGGTCAACCGGCAGGCCACCGGCGAGCCGCGGTACGTGCTGCCGTACCACCACTTCAGCGTCGTCGTGCACCGGGAGCGGCGCCTGGCGATGTTCACCGCGGTCAACATCGACGGGCGGCTGAGCCGGGCCCTGCGGCGCGAAGCCGACCACTGGTCGCTCGACCCGCGGGTGGCGGTGACCGAGCAGATCGGCGAGGAGCTCTACCGGGCCAACCCCCTCGATCGCGGGCACCTGGTCCGCCGGCTCGACCCGGCGTGGGGCGCGACCGAGCCGATCGCCCAGCTCGGCAACGACGACACGTTCCACTTCACGAACTGCTCGCCGCAGCACCAGGACTTCAACCAGAACAAGACGACGTGGGCCGGGCTCGAGGACTACGTGCTGAACAACGCGGACAACTTCGACCTGAAGGTCAGCGTGGTGACCGGCCCGGTGCTGGCCGCCGACGACGACCGGTACCGGGACGTCCAGCTGCCGCGCCAGTTCTGGAAGGTCGTCGCGATGGTGAAGAAGGACGGCACCCTGTCGGCGACGGCGTACCTGCTGAGCCAGGAGGAACTCATCCACGGCCTGGAGACGGCGACCGAGTTCGACTACGGCGCCTACCGCACGTACCAGGTGCCGGTCCGCCGGATCGCCGAGCTGACCGGCCTGTCGTTCGGCGACCTCGAAGCCGCCGACCCGCTCACCGGCCTGGAATCCACGAGCCAGGCGCAGGAGGTCCGGAGTGCGGCGGACCTGATGCTCTGACGACGTTTCGCGCTAGGACGTCCGTCCACTGAGGACGTCGAAGGCGTGGCGGCGGTGCTCGGCGAACAGCGTGAGAGCCGCCTCGCGGTCGCCGGTGCGCAGGGCGGTCACGAGTTCGCGGTGCTCCGCGGGGATGCCGGTCAGGTAGCCGTCGGTGGCGACGCCGATCCGGGTGAGCAGGAACAGGTGCACCTGCGAGCGGATCGCCTGCCAGGCCTCGCGCAGCCGGCGGTGCCCGGCGGCCGCGTAGACCGCGTCGTGGAATTCGAGGTCGCACCGGACCATCTCGTGCTCGTCGAGCGCGCGTTCCATGCGCCGCACGACGGCGTCGATCGCGGCGAGGTTCTCCTCACCGGCGCGCTCGAGGACCAGCTCGACGGCCAGCTGCTCGAGGGCGGCCCGCAGGCTGTCCAGCTCGGTGACGTCCTCGTCGGTCAAGGCGGTCACCGTGGCGCCGCGGTGCCATTCGCTGCGGACGAGCCCTTCGCGCTCCAGCTTGAGCAGCGCCTCCCGCACCGGCCCGCGGCTGACGCCCAGCGCTTCCGCCAGCTCGACTTCGCGCAGCTGGCTGCCGGGGGCGTAGACACCGTCGAAGACCGCGTCGCGGATGCGGTCCGCGACCTCGTCGGCCAGCCCGCGGCGCCGGGCGGGAACCACCGAACCACTCATGTCGTAATGTTAACATCCAGACAAGATCCTCGGTGAAGGGAGTTCCCATGACCCTGTCCATCCCCCGCTTCCACCTGGCGATGCCGGTGGACGACCTGGCCGCCGCCCGGCGGTTCTACGGCGAGGTCCTCGGCCTCGAGCAGGGTCGCAGCGCGGACACGTGGATCGACTGGAACCTGCACGGCCACCAGTTCGTCACGCACCTGGCCCCGGCCGGCCCGCAGCGCGTGCACAACCCGGTCGACGGCCACGACGTGCCGGTGCCGCACTTCGGCCTGGTCCTCACCGTCCCGCAGTTCCACGCGCTCGCCGACCGGCTGCGGGCGGCGGCCACGGAGTTCGTGATCGAGCCGTACGTCCGCTTCGAGGGCCAACCCGGCGAGCAGTGGACGATGTTCCTGCTCGACCCGGCCGGCAACGCCCTGGAATTCAAAGCCTTCGCCGACGACGCGCAGGTGTTCGCGGTCTGAACCGCCCGATGCCCGGATAATCGCCGGGAGGGGAGTTCCACCCGATCGGGCCGACCGGTGGTCACGGCCCGTTCCCTGGGTACCCGCGCGCCATGGAACCAGCCGACGACGTGCCGGACGCCGTGCTGCTCGCCGCGTTGAGGGCCGGGGATCTCGACGCCGCCGGACGGCTCTTCCGCCGGCACGCCGAGCCGCTGCGGCGGACCGCCGGGGCGTGGGCGCGGCAGCCCGCCGAGCGCGACGACCTCGTGGCCGAGACGTTCGCCCGGGTGCTGACGATCGTGCGCGCCGGCGGCGGACCGCGCGGCGACCTGCGGCCGTACCTCGTCGTGACCCTGCGCAACCTGGCGGCGCGGTGGAGCAAGCAGCGCACCCGGGTGGAGCTGCGGGCCACCGTTCCGGAACCGGCCGGCCGGGGTGCCGACGAGCTCGCCCTGCTCCGGTCGAACGCCCGGCTCGTGTGGTCGGCCTACTGCACGCTGCCCGGCCGATGGCGGACGGTGCTGTGGCGGACCGAGGCCGAGGGCGGCACCCCGACGGAGGTGGCGCCCTCGCTGGGGCTGTCGCCGAACAGCGTCGCGGCGCTGGCGATGCGGGCGCGGGAAGGTCTGCGGCAGGCGTACCTGCAGGTCCAGGTGCCCGAGCCGGACGAGCCGGCCTGCCGCGAACCCCGTCGCCGGATGGGCGCCTGGGTCCGCGGCGCCCTGCCGGCCCGCCGGGCGGACGCGATCGCCGGGCACGTCGCCGCCTGCCCGGCGTGCCGGCGGATCGCGGGTGGCCTGGACGAGGCGAACCGCGAGCTGCCCGGCTCGGCCGCCCGCCTCACCGGCTGAGCCGGGAACCGTCCGTGGGCGCGGCTGCCTGGGTCACCGGCGCAACCCCGAGCCGCCGAAGAGCAACGCCGTCCCGTGGGCGCGCTTGAAGTACAGGTGGGCGTCGTGCTCCCAGGTGATCGCGATACCGCCGTGGAGCTGGATCATCTCCGCCGCCGCGTGGGCGAACGCCTCGCCGCACACGACCTTCGCGGTCTCGACCGCTTCGGCGTCGCCGTCCACCAGAGCCGCGTACAGCGCCGAGCGGGCCGCTTCGACGTGGACGTGGACGTCGGCCATCCGGTGCTTCAGCGCCTGGAACGACCCGATCGGGCGACCGAACTGACGGCGTTGCTTCGTGTACTCGACCGTCAGCTCCAACGCCCGCGCGGCCGCCCCGACCTGCTCCGCGGCGACGGCGACCGTCGCCGTGTCACGCAGCTCCCGCAACTGTCCGGCGAACCCGCCGGCGTCGAGACGGCGAGCCGGTGTCGAAGCGCACTCGACCACCGCGAGCCGCCGGCCCGGGTCCAGGCTCGTCACGCGCGTGCGGCGGACTTCTGCGAGCGGCACTTCGAACAGGCCGGCGCCGTCGTCCGTGCGGGCCACGGCGAGCAGGACGTCGGCGAGATCGCCGTCCAGGACGTAGTGGGCGCGGCCGTCGAGCCCCGTGTCCGACGCGCGCAGGGCCGGCGTCCACCCTCCGTCCCCATCGGACCACGCCACCGCCGCCAGGGTGGTGCCCGCGGCGATGCCCGGCAGCAGCCGCTCGCAGGCCTCGTCGTTGCCGGTCCGCAGCAGCGCCTGCGCCGCCAGCACCGCCGAACCCAGCATCGGGGCGGGCGTCAGCGTCCGGCCGAGTTCCGCGAGCACGACGCACGCCTCGGCCAGGCCGGCACCCGCGCCGCCGTACTGCTCCGGGATCGTCAGGGCGGCGACACCGATCTGCTCGCAGAGCGTCGACCACAGCTTGTCGTCGTACCCCAGCGGCGACGCCATCGCGGCCCGCACCGCCTCCGGCCCCGACCGGCGCGTCAGCAGCGCCCGGACGGCGTCGCGCAGCGCGCGGGCTTCCTCGGTTTCCAGCGGATCGGTCATCGCAGGACCCGCGCGCGGTGGAACGCCCCGGTCCCCCACGCCCCCACCAGAGCCCGGACCTTGGTCAGCCGGAGGCCGAGGTCGTGCTCGGCCGTGTACCCGATGGCGCCGTGCACCTGCAGGGCGGTCCGGGCGGCGAGGTGGGCGGCGTCGCCGGCCATGACCTTCGCCGCCGAGACGTCCCGGGCGGACGTCTCCTTCGCGACGGCGGCGCCGTGCAGCAGCGGCCGGGCCAGTTCGAGCCGGGTGGCGACGTCGGCGAGCAGGTGCTTGATCGCCTGGTACTCGCCGATCGCCCGGCCGTACTGCCTGCGCTGCTTCGCGTACGCCACCGACGTGTCGAGGAGCCACTGCCCCGCCCCCAGGAGCTGCGCGGCCACGGCCAGGACTCCGCGGTCGAACGCGGCACCCCCGGTCGCCGGCTCGGCCGGGACCCGGAACAGCCGCCGGGCCGGATCGATCGAGCGCACGAGGTCGCCGGCTCGGGTGAGCTCGGCACCGGTGAGGTCGAGGACGATGCCCGCGATGTCGGCGTCGAGGGCCAGGGGGACCTCCGGCGGCGCGACGACGGTGGCGACGAGGTCGCCTTCGGCGAGGGAGGTGAGCCGGTGCCCGGTCAGCAGCGCCGGGGCGACCGCGGCCGACTCGACGACCGGGCCCGGGACGGCGTGGTAGCCGAGCGCTTCGCAGGCGACCACCAGGTCGACCGGGCCGGCGCCGAGGCCGCCGTGGTCCTCGTCGACCAGCAGCGCGAAGACGCCGACGTCGGCGAGCGCGCGCCAGAGCTTGAGGCCGCGGTCGTGGTCCCCCGCGGCCCAGGCCCGGGCGGCGGCCGCGGTGTCCGCCCCGCCGAGCAGCTCGTGCAGCGTCGCGGCGAACTGGCGCTGCTCCGGCGAGAGCTGGAACCTCATCGGCGGGCCTCCCTCGGGAGTTTCAGCAGCCGTTCGGCGATGGTGTTGCGCTGGATCTGGTCGGTGCCGCCGTAGATCGGGCCGGCCAGGGAGAACAGGTAGCCGTTCACCCACGTCTCGGCGGTCTCGGCTTCCGGCCCCAAGACGTCGAGCGCGGTTTCGTGCAGTTCGACGTCCAAGTGGGACCAGAACAGCTTGTTCACACTCGACTCCGGCCCCAGCTCTCCCCCGTCGGCCAGCCTGCTCACCGTCCCGAACGTGTAGAGCTGATAAGCCCGGGCGCCGATCCAGGCGTCGGCCACCCTGTCCCGGGTGGACAGAGGCTCGCCGCTCGACCGCCAGAGGTCCACCAGCCGGTCGGCCGCGGCGAGGAACCGGCCCGGGCTGCGCAGCGACAACCCGCGTTCGTTGTTCGCGGTGGTCATCGCCACCCGCCAGCCCTGCCCCACCTCCCCGATCACGTCCGCGTCCGGCACGAACACGTCGTCAAGGAAGATCTCCGCGAAGCCCGGCTCACCGTCCAGCTGCGGAATCGGCCGCACGGTGACCCCCTCGGCCCGCAGATCGACCATGAAGTACGTCAACCCGTGATGCCGCTGCCCTTCCGGATCGGTGCGGAACAGCCCGAACGCCCGATCGGCGAAGCTCGCGCGGGAACTCCACGTCTTCTGCCCCGACAGCAACCAGCCGCCCTCGGTCCGCACCGCCGTGCTTCGCAACGCGGCGATGTCGCTGCCCGCCTCCGGCTCGGACCAGGCCTGGGCCCACACCTGCGCGCCGGTGGCCATCGCGGGCAGGATGCGGTCGCGCTGCTCCTGCGTGCCGTGGGCGAACAACGTCGGCCCGAGCATGAAGATGCCGTTCTGCGACACCCGACCCGGCGCGCCCGAGGCGTAGTACTCCTCCTCGAACAACAGCCACTGCAGCATCGAGGCGTCCCGGCCGTGGTACTCCCGCGGCCACGACACGACCGACCACCGCGCCTCGGCCAGCTCGGCCTCCCACTCCCGATGGGCCGCGAAACCGTCCGCGGTGTCCATCGACGGCAAGGAGCGAACGTGGGAAGCCAGCCACTCCCGGGCCTCGCTGCGGAAGGCTTCCGAGGCCTCGTCGATGTCGAGGTCCATCAGGTCCCCTTGTTCGCATCACGCATCGACCGCGCCGACTGCCCGCCGAGCGAATCCTCGGAAGTCTCCGCGTTGTGGGCGTGCGCGAAGTGGTGCAACCCGAACACCGAGTCCATTCCGGACCGCAACCCCATCAGGTCCTCGGCCTGGTTGACCGCCTTCTTCGCCAACGCCAGCCCGAACGACGGCATCCCCGCGATCTTCTCGGCGAGCTCCTGAGTGCGCTCTGCCAGTTCCGCACGCGGCACGATCCGGGTGACCATCCCCCATTCCTTCGCCTGCTGCACTGTGAACCGCTCCCCGGTGAACAGCACTTCCTTCGCCGCGCGTGGCCCCAGAACCCACGGGTGCGCGAAGTACTCCACGCCCGGAATCCCCATGCGCACCACGGGATCGGCGAAGAACGCGTCGTCCGAGGCCACAATCAGGTCGCACACCCACGCCAGCATCAGTCCACCGGCGATGCACGCGCCCTGCACACTGGCGATCATCGGCTTCGGGATTTCCCGCCACCGGCGGCACATCCCCAGATACACCTCGGACTCACGCGCGAACCGCTGATCACCGCCGGCACGGTCGGTGTGGTCCCACCACAGCACCGCCCGCCGGTCGAACGGCTGGTCCGCATCCCGGCCGGGACTGCCGATGTCGTGCCCCGCCGAAAAGTGCTTCCCTTCGCCCGCCAGGACGATCACCTTCACCTCGGGATCGTTCACCGCGTCCCGGAACGCGTCGTCGAGCGCGTACGTCATCGCCGAGTTCTGGGCGTTGCGGTACTCCGGCCGGTTCATCGTCACCACCGCGACCGGCCCCCGCCGCTCGGACCGGACCACCGTTTCACTCATGCCGTCTCCTCGGTCAGCAGCCGCTTCAGCACCTTGCCGGAAGCGTTGCGGGGCAGTTCGCCGAGAAACTCGACGAACTTCGGGTTCTTGTAGTTGGCGAGCCGTTCGCGGCAGAAGGCGAGGACCGCCTCCTCGGTCAGCCCCGTTCCGACGACGAACGCCTTGCCAACCTCGCCCATCCGTTCGTCCGGGACGCCGACCACGGCGACGTCGCGGACGCCGGCCAGCTCGGTCAGCGCGCTCTCGACCTCGGCCGGGTAGACGTTGAAGCCGCCGCAGATGTACATGTCCTTGAGCCGGCCGGTGATGGTGAGGTTGCCGCCGGCGTCGAGTTCGCCGACGTCGCCGGTGTGCAGCCAGCCGTCCTCGTCGATCGCCCCGGCCGTCGCCTCGGGGTCGTCGAGGTAGCCGAGCATCACGTTCGGCCCGCGCAGGACGATCTCGCCCGGCGAACCGTGGATCGCCACTTCGAAGCCCGCGGTCGCCCGGCCCGACGTGCTCGCGATGAGCTCCGCGGAGTCGCCCGGGCGGCACATCGTCACCATCACGGCTTCGGTGAGGCCGTAGGCGGTGAGCACGGTCTCGAACCCGAGCTCGGACCACATCCGGCGGACCAGCGACGCCGGCACGCTGGCCGCCCCGGTGACCGCGAGCCGCAGCGACGACAGGTCGCCCTTGCGCGGCTCGTGCAGCAGGGACTGGAAGACCGTCGGCGCGCCCGGCAGCACGGAGATCCGCTCCCGTTCGATCACCTTGAGCGCCTCGCGGACGTCGAACACCGCCTGCGGGACGATCGTGGCACCGGTCAGCAGGCCCACCATGATCCCGGCCTTGTAACCGAAGCTGTGGAAGAACGGGTTGATCACCAGGTACCGGTCGTCCGCGGTGACCTGGCCGCAGTCCGCCCACGCCGCGGCGACCTCGACCGTCTGGCGGTGCGCCGAGAGCACGCCCTTGGAGCGGCCGCTGGTGCCGGAGGTGAAGAGGATGTCGCTGACGTCGTCCGGGCCGACGGCGTCCGCCCGCGCCTCGGCGTCGGCGGGCGGCACCTGCTCGGCCCGGGCCAGGAACTCGGCCCAGCCCAGCGTGCCTTCGACCGGCCGGTGCGGCTCCTGCAGCGGCACCCGGACGACCGTGGCGAGGTCCGGCAGTGCGGCGCCGGTGTCCCGGATCGCGGCGTGGCGGTCGGTGCCGAGGAAGTCGGCGGCGACGACGAGCGCCTTGGCCCGGCCGCGGACGAGCAGGTCCACGGTCTCGGTGGCGGTGAAGCGGGTGTTGACCGGGATCAGCACCGCGCCCGCGTAGAGGGCACCGAGGGCCGCGGTGACCCAGTGGTGGGTGTTGGGGAGGGCGATCGCGACCCGGTCGCCCGCCTGGACGCCGCAGGCGGCGAACGCCCGCGCGACGGTTCGAACACGTTCCAGAAGCTGGTCGTAGCCGAGCCGCACCGAGCCGTCGACCAACGCCTCCGCGGACCCGAACTTCGCGGCGGCATCGCGGACGACGGCCGGGATCGTGGTCTGTCCCACCACAGCCTCCTCTGGACCGACAAAGTAGAACGTGTTCTCATTACCCTAGGTGCCGGACCGGCCCGGCAGCAAGGAGGCGTGCGTGGAACCGTCGCGATTCCGCAGCGAGGTCGCGGACTGGCTCGCCGCCAACCTGACCGGCGAGTTCGCCCGGCTGCGCGGCCTCGGCGGGCCGGGGCGCGAGCACGAGGAGTTCGACCTGCGCCTGGCCTGGGAACGCCACCTCGCCGCCGCGGGCTGGACGTGCGTGGGCTGGCCGGTCGAACACGGCGGCCGCGGTCTGTCCCTGGCGGACCAGGTCGCGTTCCACGAGGAGTACGCCGCTTCCGGTGCGCCCGCGCGGGTCAACCACATCGGCGAGCAGCTCCTCGGCCCGACCCTGATCGCGTTCGGCACCCCGGAGCAGCAGCAACGGTTCCTGCCCGGGATAGTCGCCGTCGAAGAACTCTGGTGCCAGGGTTACTCCGAACCCGGTGCCGGCTCGGACCTCGCCGCCGTTTCGACATCCGCGGTGCTGCGGGACGGCGAGTGGGTGATCAACGGCCAGAAGATCTGGACGTCACTGGCGCACGTGGCCGGCTGGTGCTTCGTGGTCGCCCGCACCGAACCCGGCTCCCGGCGCCACCACGGCCTGTCCTACCTCCTGGTGCCGCTGCGCCAGGACGGCGTCACCATCCGGCCGATCCAGCAACTCACCGGCACTTCGGAGTTCAACGAGGTCTTCTTCGACGACGCCCGCACCCCCGCCGACCACGTCGTCGGCGAGCCGGGTGAGGGCTGGAAGATCGCGATGGCGACCCTGGGCTTCGAACGCGGGGTCTCCACGCTGGGGCAGCAGATCGGGTTCCGCCGCGAACTCGACGACATCACCGCCGAAGCGAAACGCCTCGGCACCTACGACGACCCGCTGCTGCGCGCCGACCTCACCCGCGCCCGCATCGGCCTGCGCGTCCTGCGCGCCCATGCTCTGCGGACGCTCGGACAGGCGGCCGGACCGGAGGTCGCCGTCGGGAAGCTGCTCTGGGCCCAATGGCACCGCGGGCTGGGCGAACTCGCCATGCGGGCCCGCGGCGCCCGATCCCTCACCTCGGACGGCCCCGAACTCGACGAGTGGCAGCGGCTGTTCCTGTTCACCCGCGCCGACACCATCTACGGCGGGTCGGACGAGATCGAACGCACCATCATCGCCGAGCGCGTGCTCGGCCTACCCCGAGAGGCCCGCCCGTGATCCCCCAGTACCCACCCGGCCACGACCTCCTCGCCGGAAAGGTCGTCGTGGTCACCGCCGCGGCAGGCACCGGGATCGGGTCGGCGGTCGCGAAGCGCTGCCTCGAAGAAGGCGCGAGCGTGGTCATCAGCGACTGGCACGAACGGCGGCTGAAGGAGAAAGCCGCCGAACTCGGCGACGTCCACGCCATCCCCTGCGACGTCACCCAGGAAGACCAGGTCCAAGCCCTGATCGACGGCGCCGTCGAGCACTTCGGCCGCCTCGACGTCATGGTCAACAACGCCGGGCTCGGCGGCACGAAGTCGGTGCTGGACATGACCGACGAGGAGTGGTCGAAGGTTCTCGACATCACCCTCACCGGCACGTTCCGCTGCACCCGAGCGGCTCTGAAGCAGTTCGTCGCGCAAGGCGGTGGCGGGGCGATCGTCAACAACGCCTCCGTGATCGGCTGGCGTGCCCAGGCCGGGCAGGCCCACTACGCCGCCGCCAAGGCCGGGGTCATGGCCCTGACCCGCTGCTCGGCCCTCGACGCCGCCGAGCACGGTGTCCGGATCAACGCCGTCGCCCCCAGCCTCGCCATGCACCCCTTCCTCGCCAAGGTCACCAGCGACGAGCTCCTCGATGACCTCACCAAGAAGGAGGCGTTCGGCCGCGCCGCCGAACCTTGGGAAGTCGCCAACGTCATGGTCTTCCTCGCCAGCGACTACGCGAGTTATCTCACCGGCGAAGTCGTCTCCGTCAGCAGCCAGCACCCCTAGGAGCTCCCGTGCCCGAAGCCTTCCTGCTCGACGCCGTCCGCACCCCGGTCGGCCGGCGCGGCGGCGCACTGTCCGGGTGGCACTCGGCCGACCTCGGCGCGCACGTCATCAAGGCCGTCGTCGAGCGTGCCGGCGTCGACCCGGACCTGGTCGAAGACGTCATCCTCGGCTGCACCGACACCCTCGGCCCCCAGTCCGGCAACATCGCCCGCACCGCCTGGCTCGCGGCCGGGTTCGGGGACCACGTGCCCGGCGTGACCGTCGACCGGCAGTGCGGGTCCAGCCAGCAGGCCGTCCACTTCGCCGCCCAAGCCGTCATGTCGGGCACGCAGGACCTGGTGCTGGCCGGGGGTGTGCAGAACATGAGCCGCATCCCGATCAGCGCGGCGATGCTGGCCGGCCGTGAGTACGGCTTCGAAGACCCGTTCTCCGGCTCGAAGGGCTGGCAGGAGCGCTACGGCAGCGCCGAGATCTCGCAGTTCCGCAGCGCCGAAATGATCGCCGAGCACTGGGACATCAGCCGCGCGGACATGGAGGAGTACGCGCTGCGCAGTCACCAGCGGGCCGTCGCCGCCATCGACGAGGGCCGGTTCGACGCCGAGATCGTCCCGGTCGAGGACTTCCGGCACGACGAAGGCCCGCGCCGGGACACGTCCCTGGACCGGATGCGCGGGCTGAAGCCGCTGAGCGAGGGTTCGCGGCTGACAGCGGCGGTGGCCAGTCAGATCTCCGACGGCGCGAGCGCGGCGCTGCTGGCGTCCGCGTCGTTCGTCGACGAGCACGGCCTGCGGCCGCAGGCCCGGATCCACCACCTGTCGGTGCGCGCGGCGGACCCGGTCTGGATGCTGACCGGGCCGATCCCGGCAACAGCTCACGCGCTGCGGAACGCGGGGCTCACGGTCGACGACATCGACCTGTTCGAGGTCAACGAGGCGTTCGCCAGCGTCGTCCTGGCGTGGCTGGACGAAACCGGCGCGGACCCCGGCCGGGTCAACGTGAACGGGGGCGGGATCGCCCTCGGCCACCCGATCGGGGCCACCGGCACCAAGCTCCTCGCCACGCTCCTGCACGAGCTGGAACGCCGCGGGGGTCGTTACGGGCTGCAGACGATGTGCGAGGGCGGCGGCACCGCCAACGTCACCATCATCGAGCGGCTCTGATCAGCCGAGGGCGCGCAGCTTCGGCAGGACGTCCTCGGAGAACTGGGTCAGGAAGCGCTCCTGGTCGTGACCCGGGCCGTGGAAGACGAGGTGGTTGAGCCCGGCGTCGAGGTACGGCTTGATCTGGGCCACCGCCTCGTCCGGGTCGGACGCCACGATCCAGCGCTTGGCGACCTGCTCGATCGGCAGCTCGTCGGCCAGCCGTTCCATCTCCTCGGCCGAGGACACCGTGTGCTTCTGCTCCGCCGTCAGCGACAGCGGCGCCCAGAACCGGGTGTTCTCCAGGGCCTTCTCGTGGTCGCGGTCGTAGGACATCTTGATCTCGATCGTCCGGTCGACGTCCTCGACGGTCTTTTCGGCCGCCTCCGCGCCCTCCTTGACGGCGGGCATCAGCTTCTCGGTGTAGAGGTCCATGCCCTTGCCCGACGTGCAGATGAAGCCGTCCCCCGACCGGCCCGCGTACTTCGCGACCACCGGGCCGCCCGCGGCGACGTAGATCGGCACCGGCTGCTCCGGCCGGTCGTAGATCTTCGCGTTCACCAGCTGGTAGTAGTCACCTTCGAAGTTCACGTTGTCGCTGGTCCACAGCTCGCGGATCAGCTTGATCGACTCCCGCAGCCGGGCGAAGCGCTCCTTGAACTCCGGCCACTCCCGCCCGGAGACGGCGATCTCGTTCAGCGCCTCGCCGGTGCCGACACCGAGGATCATGCGGCCGTTGGACAGCAGCGACATCGTCGCGAACGCCTGCGCGATCACCGCCGGGTTGTACCGGAACGTCGGGGTCAGCACGCTCGTGCCGATCTGCACCCGCTTCGTCCGCTCGGCGACCGCCGGCATCCAGGCCAGCGCGAACGGCGCGTGGCCGCCCTCGTGCCGCCACGGCAGGAAGTGATCGGACACCCACACCGAGTCCAGGCCCACCTCTTCGGCGCGCACCGCGTACTCGACCAGGTCCCGCGGCCCGAACTGCTCCGCAGACGCCTTGTACCCGACCTTCAAAGCCACCGCTCATCCTCCCGTTTCCCGGCCGAGCCGCCGCAGGATCTCACCCGCCTCGGCCACTGCGCCCTCGACGATCTGCGCCACCGTGGGCAGGTCGTGGATCATGCCCACCACCTGTCCCGACGCTAGCACTCCGGCGTCCGTCCGGCCGTCGACCAGTCCCGCCCGCAGCAGCATCGGGGTGTTGGCCGCCATGACCAGCTGACTCCAGGTCAGATCGTTGCCGTGCTTCATCGCGAAGCCCTCTCGCAGCATCGCAACCGGGGACAGTCCGGTGATATTCCGGAAGCGCAGGGCATTGCGGGCGGCTTGGGCGAGGCCGCGGATCCGGCCGGTGCGTTCGAGCTTGTCGACCAGCTCGGTGCGCAGGACGCGGTGCGGGAGGCCGTCGACCCGCTTGGTGACGACCGTCCCGGTGAGACCCTGCCCGAGGTAAAGGCGCTTGACCTCGTCGGGGACGGTGCTTTCCTTGCTGAGCAGGAACCGGGTGCCCATCGCGACCCCGGCCGCGCCGTAGGCCAGTGCGGCGGCGAGCCCGCGGCCGTCGAAGAACCCGCCCGCCGCGACGACCGGGATGCCGACGGTGTCCAGCACGCTCGGGAGGAGCAGCGTGGTGGCGACGCCCCCGGTGTGCCCGCCGCCTTCGCCGCCTTGGACGATGACGGCGTCCGCGCCCCAGGCGGCGACCTTTTCGGCGTGCCGGGCGGCCCCGACCGACGGGATCACGACGATCCCGTGGTCCCGCAGTTTCGCGATCATCTCCTTCCGCGGCGCGAGCGCGAAGGAAGCGACCTTCACACTCTCGCGGATCAGCAGGTCGACGCGCGCACCGGCGTCGGCCGCGTCGGCGCGGAGGTTCACGCCGAACGGCTTCTCCGTGCGCTTCTTGACCGCGGCGATCGCCGCTTCCAGCTCGGCGAAGGTCATCGTGGCGGAGGCGAGGATGCCCAGCGCGCCCGCTTCGGCCGTCGCCGACACCAGCCGGGGACCGGCGACCCAGCCCATCCCGGTCTGCACGACGGGGTGCTCGACCCCGACCAGCCGGGTGAGCGCGGTCTTCACGCCGGAACTTCCTTATCCCGCAGGTTGTTCGGGTCGATTTCGCGGATCAGCCGCAGTTCCTCTTCGGTCGGCTCGCGGCTGGTTCCGGCGCCGGAGAAGTCGATCGCGAACGCGGTCGCCGCCGACACCTCTTCCCGGGTGACGCCGGGGTGCAGCGACACCGCCCTCAGCGCGTGGTCCGGGCCGCCGAAGCCGAACACCCCGAGGTTGCTCACCACCCGGTGCACGTCGTGGTACTTCTGCGCCGACGCACCGGCTTTGGCCGCGTTGTCGTAGCCGACCCCCGACACGACGTCCACGCTCTCGACGAACACCCGGGTGCTGTGCCGGGGTACCCAGTAGCTGGTGCGGTGGTTGATCGTGTTGCCCGGCGCGCCCCGCACGCCCAGGAGCTGCTTCTTCGGGCGGGCGTGGTCGCCGATGGCGGAGATGTTCTGGTTGCCGTACCGGTCGATCTGGTTGGCGCCCATCACGACGTGCCGGCGGCCGTGCGGGACGATCGTGTCCAGCATCGTGCGGAACGGCTGCCAGCCCTCGACGACGCCGTCGGCGGTGACCAGGTGGGCTTCGCCGTCGGACAGCAGGAGGTCCGGCTCGAAGGTCAGCCGGGCGAGTTTGGCGCCCAGCTGCGGGACCAGGCCCATCGGGCTGGCCAGGATTTCGCCGTCGCCGCGGAAGACCTCGGCCATGGCCACCACGACGATCTCGGCCCGGGTCGCGCTCATGCCGCCTCCGCCTCGAACTTGTCCACTTCGGACAGATACCGCGTCTCGTCCCCGGAGAGGAACCGGTCCACGAACCCCGGCCACGTGTCGAGATCCTTGGCGCAGGCCGCGTAGTGCCGCTGGAACCGCTCGTCGCGGCCGTAGTCCGGCACCGCCGTGGTGAAGTGCGCCCCGCGCGGGGACTCCACCACCCCGGCCACCGCACCGCGGTTGAGCAGCAGCGACTGCACCGGCCCGCCGGAGGTCAGCTCGGCCGTCTCCACCACCTTTTCCACCGACACGAAGCACCGTCCGGCCGCCAAGGCGAACAACTGGTCGAAGTACGGGTCGGGGCCGAGGTACTGGGCGTTGCCGCGGGCGTCGGCCCGGTTGAGGTGGACCAGCGCCACGTCGAGGTGCTGCGCGGGGACCGCGACCAGCTCTTCGCCGTCGTCGTAGGGCGAACGCACGGTGCGCAGGTACGGGTTGGCGCGCATGACTTCGGACCCGAGCCCCGCCCGGGTGGGCAGGAACGGCAGCCGCTGCATCGCCGCCGACAGGGCCGTGCCGAACATGCCCTCGTCGTACTCGGTCACCTCGATCGCCCCGGTCTCGCGAGCGCGGCCGAACCACGGGTCGTACGGGATCGAATCCAGCGTGACGAACCCGAACACGACTCGCTTGACCTTGCCCGCCGCACACAGCAGGCCGACGTCCGGGCCGCCGTAGGAGACGACGGTCAGGTCCTTCACCGGCGTGCGGAGGATGGCGCGGACCAGGGCCATCGGCTTGCGCCGGGAACCCCAGCCGCCGATCCCGATGGTCATGCCGTCCTTCAGCTCGGCCGCCACCTCGTCGACGGTCATGCGCTTATCGGCCATTCAAGAACTCCTCGCGAGCCTCATCGGACGCGCCGAGCAGGTTGAGTTCGAAGGTGAACCCCTGCTCGAAGCGGTAGCTGCGGTGCACCTGCTGGGTGTCGATCCCGTTCAACGCCTCTTTCGCCGCCCGGATCACCCGCGGATCCTTCTTCGCGATGTCCCGCGCGACTTCCAGGGCCGCCTCGTCGAGATCCGCCCGCGGCACCACCTGGTAGACCGACCCGTGCGCGTGCAGTTCGGCGGCGGTGATCTTGCGGGCGGTGAAGTACAGCGTGCGCATGAGGTGCTGCGGCACCAGCCGGGCGAGGTGCGTGGCCGCCCCGAGTGCACCCCGTTCGACTTCCGGCACCCCGAACGTCGCCTCTTCCGAAGCCACGATCACGTCGGCGTTGCCGACCAAGCCGATCCCGCCGCCGAGGCAGAACCCGTGCACCGCGGCGACCACCGGAACTTCGCAGTCGTAGACGGCACCGAAAGCCGCATAGCAGCCGCGGTTCGCGCCGACCAGGGCGTCATAGCCCTCGCTGCGCTGGATCTCCTTGATGTCCACGCCGGCGTTGAACCCGCGGCCTTCCGCGCGCAGGATCACGACGTGCACGTCCGGGTCGCGGCCGGCCTGGGTGATCGCGTCGGCGAGGTCGAACCAGCCTTGGACCGGCAGCGCGTTCACCGGCGGGAAATCGACGGTGACGACCTCGATGTGCCCGTCGCGTTTCGTGAGGATGCCCATCAGCTCGCTCCGTAGACGGGTTCGGGCTCGGGCGCCTGCTCGAGCAGGTCCTTCACCACCGGGCCCAGCTCGGCCGGGTCCCACCGCTCGCCCTTGTCCACGACCGGGCCGTGCCGCCACGCCTGGGCCAGCGAAACCTTGCCGCCCTCGACCTCGAACACCCGCCCGGTGACGTGCCCGGACTCTTCGCTGCCCAGCCACACGACCAGGGGCGAGACGTTCTCCGGCGCCATCGCGTCGAAACCTTCGTCCGGCCGGGCCATCGACGCGAAGACGCCTTCGGTCATCCGGGTGCGGGCGGCCGGCGCGATCGCGTTCACGGTGATGCCGTACCGCGCCAGCTCCGCGGCGGCCACCACGGTCAGCCCGGCGATCCCGGCCTTCGCGGCCGAATAGTTCCCCTGCCCGACGCTGCCGAGCAGTCCGGCACCGGAACTCGTGTTGATCACCCGGGCACTCGGCGTCCGGCCCGCTTTGGCCTCGGCCCGCCAATGCTCCGCCGCGTGCCGCAACGGCGCGAAATGGCCCTTGAGGTGCACTCGGATCACCGCGTCCCACTCGTCCTCGGCGAGGTTGACCAGCATCCGGTCCCGGAGGAAGCCCGCGTTGTTCACCAGTACGTCCAGGCGCCCGAAGTGCTCGACGGCCGTGCCGATCGGTTCGCGCGCCCCGGCCCAATCGGCCACGTCGGAAGTGTTCGCCACCGCCCGCTCACCGATGGCCTCGACGACTTCCGCGGCCGCGTCGGCGTCCACGTCGTTCACCACCACCGACGCCCCTTCGGCCGCGAACGCCAAGGCGTGCGCCCGCCCGATGCCCCGCCCGGCACCGGTCACCACGACCACCCGGCCCTGGCACAACCCGCTCACGAATCCTCCCGATGGTTGACGTCGGCCGCGGCGAGGAACGCCGGGACCTCACCTCCGCCGTGCACGCGCAGCGTCGCGCCGGAAACGTAGGAAGCCAGCCCGGAAGCCAGGAACGCGGCGCAGTGCCCCACCTCTTCGGGCTCGGCCAGCCGGCCCAGCGGCACCGTCTTCCCCACCGCCTCGACCGCCGCCTCACTCCCGTAGTGCAGGTGCGCCTGCTCGGTCCGCACCATCCCGACGTCGAGCGCGTTGACCCGGACTTTCGGCGCCCACTCCACCGCCAGGCTCGCCGTCAGGTTGTCCAGCCCGGCCTTCGCGGCGCCGTAAGCCGCGGTTCCCGGCGAGGGACGGGTGCCGCTGACGCTGGAGATCATCACGATCGAACCGCCGGTTTCCTGCCGCTGCATCACGGCGTTGGCGTGCTGTGCGACCAGCAGTGGAGCCAGCAGGTTCAGCTGGACGACCTTCTCGTGCAGGCGCGGCGACGCCTCCGCGGCCGACACATACGGCGCCCCACCCGCGTTGTTGACCACCACGTCCAGGCGTCCGTGCCGCTCGACGATCCCCTCGACCAGCGAGGCGACGTGCGTCTCGTCGCGGACATCGCACGCGACGAACTCCGCCGGGGTCGGCGCCTCCCGCCGCGCGCACACCACGACCCGGGCACCGTGCGCGAGGAACACGTCGGCGATGCCCCGGCCGACGCCGCGGACGCCTCCGGTGACCAGGACCACCGTCCCGGCCAGGCCCAGCTCCGTCTTCACCGGCACACCACCTTCCGTCCCCAAAACTAGAACATGTTCTCGCTGGGGACAAGGTCGGGAGGCGAGCCGGGAAGCCTCCTACTCCTCGGGCGGGGAGAACTCGTTCCGGGCGATCCGCAGCCCGGAGGCACGCAGCGCGGCCTGCATGGCGAACCGGGCGTCGGGATCGTCGAGGCGAGCACCGAAGGCCTGCTTCAGCTGGCGCACGCGGTAGCGGACCGTCTGCGGGTGCACCGAGAGGTCGACCGCGATCTTCTCGGAGTTGCCGCCGTTCTGCAGCCAGGACAGCAGGGTCTCGCCCAGCCGGCGGCGCGTCCGCTCCGGGAACTGCCCGAGCGGGGCCAGCTCCTGCCGGGCGACCTGCTCGGCCAGCGGCGAGTCCGACAGCAGCCACAGGTCCGTCAGGTGGTCGGTGCACCACGTCACCGGCGTGTCCGGAAGCGATCCGTCCGCCACCAGCCGCAACGCCGTCCGCGCCCAGCGCAGCGAATGCGCCGCCGCGCCGAGGTCGGTCGGCGGCCCGACCGCGACGCGCGTGCCGAGCCGGGTCAGGGCCCGCGCGTCTACCGGGGCGGGGAGCAGCAGGTAGGGCTGCGGGGGATCGAGGTCGGCGAGGACGTCGGAGCCCCACGTGGTGCTCACGGTCGTTTCGGCGGCGACCGCCGCCACCTCGCGGGGCACCGGCCAGCCCGCCGCGTCCGCGAGTTCGGCGAGGACGGCGTCCGGGATGGTGCCCGGCCCGGTCAGCAGGCGCAGCAGCCGCCGGCGCAGGCCCGACCGCGTGCCCTCGATCTCCGCCCACGCCTCGCGGTGCCCCCGGCTCGACATCCGGGCGAGCTCGTCGGCGTAGCCGAAGAGCATCTCGGCCAGCTGCGCCATCACCGCGGAGGACAGCCGGTGCCGCCGGCCCAGCCGCATGATCCAGCGCCAGCCGACCCGGGTGCCGACGCGGTAGGCCGCCTGCAGGTCGTCGAGGGTGCGTCCCTCGCGCGCCTCCCCCGCGCCGAGCCGGCGGCACGTCTCGAACAACCGGTCGCGGGAGGCCAGCGGATCCTCGACCAGGTCCACGAAGAGCTCGACGGCGCACTCGACGCCGTGCCGGGTCCTGCGCCCGTAGAAGCCGTCCCCCGTCCGGGCGTAGACGGGGACCGCCCGCAGGATCTCCCGGACGATCCCGTCCACGAGTGCCGGGAGCGCCGGACGCATCAGGGCGGCCAGCTCTCTCCGCCGGACAACTTCTTCGACGGCATCGCGGGGAGCCGGGACGGGTTGCCGAGCACTGTCGCGGGGCACCAGGGTTCCTCCACCGGAAGGCGGCGACGGACCTTGCTTTACCGGACAGTAAAGCAAGGAGGTCCGTACAGTACACCTCCATGAGCCGGCAGAGTCCTCCTGATCGATCCAGCGCTCGCCGCAGCCCGGCCGCCCGGCCCACCGACGACGAGCTGCTCGACGCCGCCCGCGCCGTGTTCGCCGAGCGGGGCTACGCCCAGGCCACGATGGGCCTGATCGCCGACCGCGCCGATTCCACCAAGCCCACCCTTTACGCGCATTTCGGCGACAAAGCCGCCCTTTTCCGCACCACAGTCCGCCGGGAGGTCGCCGCGTTGCGCGCCTGGGTGATCAGCGCGTACGAAACGGCGAACGCGCGCCCCCTCGAAGAGCGCGTCCGGCTCTCGGTGATGGCCATGTTCGGCTACGCCGGCGCCCACCCGGAAAGCTTCCGGCTGCTGTTCGACTCGGCCGTCGACGAGATGTCGAACGAGCGCCGCGCGCTGGCCGACTCCATCGCCACCCACGTGATCGGGCAGGTGCGCGACCACCTGCGCACGCACGGGCGCCCGGCCGGCCCCGGCGCGGACCTGCTCGGCGAGATGATGGTCGGCCTGGTCGGGCGGGCCGCGATGCACGTGTCCCACTCCCCCGGCCTCGACCCGATCGCCGCCGGGGAACTGGCCACCGGGTTCGTCATGGCCGCGCTGCGCGGGCTGGATCCGGCGCTGCTGGACCGCCTCGACACCCCGCGCCCGGCCGGGCAGTGCGCCACCTGAGCGTCCACATCGGACCGTTTGTCACCGGCTGAACAATTCCCGGCGTTCCGGGGAACCACCTCTTGCCGGGTCCGGCAACCACTGCGACGCTGCGAATCACCGCAAGCGACGCACGCATTTCCGTCCCCCACGGAAAGCGCTTGCCGACCCCTTTTCCCACAACGAGGTGTGATCAGCCATGATTCGCGTCCCCAAGAAACGCCTGTTTTCCGCCGCGGCCGCCGTCGGACTCGCCGTCGCCGGGCTCACCGTGGCCGCCGCGCCCGCCGCTTCGGCGGCGCCGTGCACCGACATCGACGTCCCAGTGGCGCGCGGCACCGGCGAACCCGGCACGCTGGGCCTCATCGTCGGCGACCCGGTGTTCTCGGCCGTGCAGAACCGGTTGCGCCCGCGGTCGGTGAGCAGCTACCGCGTCGACTACCCGGCCGACCTCGGCCAGCCGGCCTCGGTGCAGAAGGGCAACACCGACCTGGTCGACCACGTGCGGACGCAGGCCGCGGCCTGCCCGTCGCAGCGGTTCGTCCTCGTCGGCTACTCCCAGGGCGCCAACGTCGTCGACAACTCGATCGGCATCAGCAGCGCCGGCGCGGTCGTCGGCGGCCCGATCGCCGCGACCATCCCGGCGGACCTGGCGCCCCGGATCGCGGCGATCCTGTTGTTCGGCAACCCGATCCGCGCGATCGGCCGCTCGGTCACCGGCACCTACCAGAGCCGCACCAAGGACTACTGCGCCCTGGGCGACCCGATCTGCCAGGCGGGCGGCTTCAACATCCTGGCCCACCTGAGCTACGGCGGCGACGCCAACGACGCGGCCGCCTTCGCCGCGGGCAAGGTCTGACGGAACGCGGGTGGCCGCCTCGGGTCCCCCCGAGGTGGCCACCCGGATTCCCTCAGCAGTTCGCCGGGGCCGGATCCCCGTTGAACCGCTTCACGATCCACTGGTGCGCGTCGGCGTTGCCGGCGAGGATCCCGCTGGCGTGGTCGGCCAGGTAGGTGGTCCACTGCTCGCGCACCCCGGCCGCGCAGTACGCCCGGTGCAGCGTTTCCGCCTGCGGGGTGTTGACGATTTCGTCGATGCTCGCGTGGTACTGGAACACCGGCACCCGCGGCGGGTGGGCGCCCAGCTTGTTCTGCGCCAGCCGCGCCTGCCACACCGGGGTGTCCAGCGGGTTCGACGTCGTGTAGTCGCTGATCTTCTTGAACGGATAGTTCAGCAGCAGTTCCGCGACGCACGCGTTCTTCTTGGCGTCACCCAATTGCTGCCGGCCGGTGTCGTTGAGGAAGGAATCGAGCCGCAGATCCGGGTACGCGGCGTCGAGCCCGACCGCGGCGAAGGCCAGGAACCCGAAGCCGAGGTACCCGTCGAGGCCCTTCGCGACTTCGGTCAGGTCCGCCGGCACCCCGCCCGCGACGACGCCGACGACGTTCAGCTCCGGCGCGTACGCGGGCTGCTTCTCCCCGGCCCACATCGATCCACCGCCGCCCTGCGAATAGCCCTGGAAGATCACCTTGGCGCTCTTCGAAAGCCGGGCGGACGGGAGGTCCTGCGCCGCCCGCACCGAGTCGATCACGACGGGGCCCATGGACTGCCCGGTGATGTAGGTCGGCACAGTCGTCGGCGAGTAGCCCTCGTAGTCGGTCACCGCGACCGCGTAGCCGCTGGACAGCGAGTCGTTGATGGCGGGCTGGTCGTACAGCGTGCCGCGTTCCATCGCCTTGGACGCCGTGCACTTGAACGCCGGGCCCTGCGTGCCGACCGCGTAACCGACGATCGGCGCCTTGGCCGGGTCCACGCCCTTCGGCACGAGGATGGTCCCGGTCACCGCATTGCGGTTCCCGAGCGCGTTGGTCGACAGGTACATCACCTGCCAGGCGTCCGCGTTCAGCGCGTTCAGCAGCGGCACGGTGGGCCGCCAGCGGATGACGTCACCGGGTTTCCCGGCCGGCAGCGGGGACGGCGGGGTGTAGAAGGAGTCGTCGAACGGCCCGGGCAGCAGCGGCGCCGCCCCGGCGGGCGCACTCGCCACCGCGACACCCAGCGCCACCAGGCAGCAGGTCAGGAGCGCCGAAAGCACAGCGCGACATCGGGCAGGCTTCACCACAACCTCCATCGGGGAAAGGGGACTGCGCTCAGGCCGGGAGACCCAGCGCGCCGGCCAGCACCGGCCAGGACTGGTGCAGGGCCCGCTGCCAGTACGGCCAGCTGTGGGTGCCGGCCCCGTAGTAGTCGACGGTCACCGGGATGCCGGCGGTCCGCAGGCGGTCGGTGAAGCTGCGGGACGACATCTCCGCCGTCGACTCCAGGAAGTCCGCCTGGTTCGGCGGGTCGAGCGGCCCGGTCTGCCCGTTGCCGCAGGAGACGTAGAGCGCGGTGCCGCGCAGCTGGTCGATGTGGTCGTACGGGTTGTTGGCCGTCCAGATCGTCTTCAGGCCGAACGCGTCGCCCCAGAGGTCGAGGTAGTTGAAGAACCCGCCGCGCGCCAGGATGCCGATGATCCAGACCGGCAGCCCCGGGTACAGCGTGTTCGGCACCCCGCTGTAGGACGCGGCCGCGCCGAACATCCCCGGGTGCTTGAAGGCGTACGCCATCGCGCCGTACCCGCCGATCGACAGCCCGGCCACCGCCCGGCGCGTGCCGCCACGGTAGCCGCGCTCGACGATCTGGCGCACTTCGGCGGTGTGGAAGGTGTCCCAGTCAGGGGTGTTCCGGAGACCGAAGTTCCACCACTTCGTGTACATCCCGGCCGCCCCGTCGGTCGGCATCACGACCAGCGCGTCCTTGGTCGCGGTGAACGCCTTGACGTCGGTGAACTGGTCCCACGAGCGGTAGTCGACCGGTTCGCAGCAGCCGTGCAGCAGGAACAGCACGGGCCAGGTCCGCGTCGGCTGCGCCGCCCACCCGGACGGCACGATCAGCCGCACCATCCCGGTGGTGCCCAGGGCGGGCGAGCTGATCTGCAGGTCGACCGTCCGGGCGTCCACCCAGGTCTCTTGGACGACCTTCGCGCCGTCGTCGGCCACGGCCGGGCTCGCCTGTGCGGGTGCCACGGCACCGCCGAGCAGGAGGACGACGGACAGCGCCAGCAAGGCGATCCGCTTCATAGGGGCTCCTCAAAGGGGGATGTTTCCGTGTTTCCGGGCCGGCAGGCTCTGGCGTTTGGTGCGCAGCATCCGCAGGGCCCGCGCCACCTGGAGGCGGGTCTGCGACGGCGTGACGACCTGGTCGACGTACCCGCGTTCGGCCGCCAGGTACGGGCCGCCGTGGCGCTTGCGGTACTCGTCGGTGAGCCGGCGGCGGGCCGGCTCCCGCTCCTCCGGCGGCAGCCCGGCCAGCTCACGCCGGTAGAGCACGCGCACCGCGCCTTCGGCGCCCATCACCGCGATCTCCGCGGTGGGCCAGGCCAGCACGACGTCGGCGCCGAGGTGCTTGGAGCCCATCACCGCGTAGCCGCCGCCGTAGGCCTTGCGGACCACGACGGTCACCTTCGGCACGGTCGCTTCGGAGTAGGCGTAGATCAGCTTGGCGCCGCGGCGGATGATCCCGCCGCGTTCCTGGCCGGTGCCCGGCAGGTAGCCGGGGACGTCGGCCAGGGTGAGCAGCGGGATCGAAAACGCGTCGCAGAAGCGCACGAACCGGGCGGCCTTCTCCGACGCGTCGATGTCGAGCACGCCGGCCTGGTGCCGCGGCTGGTTGGCGACGACCCCGACGGTGTGGCCCTGCACCCGCCCGAACCCGCAGAGCATGTTGGCCGCGAAGCCGCTGTGCACCTCGGTGAACTCGCCGTCGTCGACCAGCGCGGCGATCAGCTCGGTCATGTCGTAGGTCTGGTGCGGCGAGTCGGGCACCAGCCGGTCGAGCGCGAGGTCGGTGGCAGTGAGGCCGGCGCTGGTGTCGTCGGCGTACGCGGGCGCGGGGTCGAGGTTGTTCGCGGGCAGGTACCCGAGCAGCGTCTGCACCCAGTCGACGGCGTCCTGTTCGTCGACGGCCCGGTGGTGGGCGTTGCCGGCGACCTCGCTCTGCACGGCCGCCCCGCCGAGTTCCTGCGCGGTGACGTGCTCCCCGGTGACGGCCTGCACGACGTCCGGGCCGGTGACGAACATGTGCGAGGTGTCGTCGACCATCACGGTGAAGTCGGTCATCGCCGGCGCGTAGACGGCACCGCCGGCGCACGGGCCCATGATCATCGAGATCTGCGGGATGACCCCGGAGGCGTGCGCGGTGCGGCGCCCGAGTTCGGCGTAGTAGGCCAGCGAGACGACGCCTTCCTGGATCCGCGCGCCGCCGGAGTCGTTGATCCCGACGACCGGGCAGCCGATGGTCATGGCCAGGTCCATCAGCTTGAGCACCTTCTCGCCGGAGACCTCGCCGAGGCTGCCGCCGAAGACGCTGAAGTCCTGGGAGAACACGCAGATCTGCCGCCCGTCGACGGTGCCGTGCCCGGTGACGACGCCGTCGCCCCACGGCCGGTTCGTGTCCATCCCGAACTCGCCGCACCGGTGCCGCGCGAACTGGTCGGCCTCCACGAAGGACCCGGGGTCCAGCAGCAGCGCGATCCGCTCGCGCGCGGTCAGCTTCCCCTTGGCGTGCTGCCGGTCGACGGCCTTCTTTTCGGCGATCCGGACGGCTTCGTCCTGCCGGGCGGCGAGATCGGCGATCCGGAACGCGGTGGTCGGGGTGAGCTCGTCCATCACCGCACCACCGCCCCGAGCCGTTCGGCCAGCACCGCCACGTGCGGTGGATCGATCATGGACACGTGATCACCGGGAACCCGGACGACTTCGAGGTCACGGCAGTGCTCGTCCCACCCGAGGGCGTCGTCGGCGCGCAGGTACCGCGGGTCCAGTGCGGTGGTGAGCGGGTGCGGTTCCTGCGCGCGCAGCAGGACCACACGCCCGTCGTAGGGTTCCGGCGTGTACCGCTCGGCCACCCGGGCGTCCACATAGGACTCGTGTTGGTGTTTGAGGACACCGGCGCCCATGTCCGGCACCTGCTCGGTGAGCTTGGCCATGACCCGGTGGATCTGGGCGTCTTCGTCGAGCTCCGCCAGTTCCTCGCGGGGCACCTCGAACGGGACGCCGTAGGTCCGGGAAATGTGGTCGGCGAACCGGTCGAAGCGGTCCAGGAGCTGGTCGGCCGGGGCGCCGGTGGCGGGCAGCGGCAGGATGGTGTCGATGAGGAAGACGAGTTCGGCGCCGTTCAGCCGACGCGCGGTCTCGTAGGCGAGGCAGCCGCCGAACGACCAGCCGCCCAGCCGGTAGGGGCCGTGGGGCTGGATGTCCCGGATCAGTTCGGCGTACCGGGCGGCTTTGCCTTCGACGGTCTGCTCGTCGTCGAGGCGCTCGAAAGCATAGACGGGCCGGCCTTCGGGGAGCAGCCGGGCGAGTTCGCGGTAGACGCTCGCGGTGCCGCCGGCGGGGTGGAAGAGGAAGACGGGCTCGTCGCCGACGCCGTCCCGGAGGAGCCGCACCGGGCCGCCACCGTGGCCTTCGAGCTCGGCGCGCAGGAGATCGGCCATCGCGGCGATGGTGGGCGTGGCGAAGAGCCGGTCTTCGCCGGGGACGTCGGTGAGGTGTTCGGCGAAGGCGGCCCTGAGCTGCCGGGCCTGGGCGGGGTCGCCGCCGAAGCGGTCGTGGACGCCCGGTTCGGGACCGCCGAGGACGGCTCGCCAGTGCCGGGCCACCCACCGCTCGGCGGGATCCCGCGGCCCGGTGACGACCGGCGCGGCAGCCGGCGCAGCCGCCCCGAAGCCCGCTTCCTCGGCCAGATGCGCGGCAAGCTCCGCCAAGCTGGCTCCCCGCAGCAACAGCGGAATCGGCAACGGCACCCCGAAGTCCCGCTCCACCGCGCCGCGAGCCCGCATCGCCGAGAGCGAATCCAGCCCCAGCCGCGTGAGCGGTACCGTCCGGTCGACCTCCGCCAACCCCAGCAGGTCCGCGATCAACCCCGCCAAGTGCGCGGCGATCGCCTCGCGGGCCGCCTCCGGGGTGGCCGAGCGCAGTGCGTCCAGACCGTCCCAAGTGGACGTTGAGGCCCCCGGCGAGAAGAGCGCGAAGAACGGCCGCTCCCCCAGCCGCGGGAACAGCTCCAGCACCGTTCCCGAGTCCACCCGGGCCACCCCGGTCGCCGCCCGGTCCCGCGCCAGCACGAATTCCAGGGCCGACAGCGCTTCCTCGGTGCCGAGCGGCTCCAGCACCGGGTTGGCCGACCCGGCCGCCGCACCGACCTCGCCCCACGCGCCCCAGCCGATCGTCGCCGCCGGGAGCCCCTGGGCGCGGCGCCAGCCGACGAGCGCATCGGCCCACGCGTTCGCCGTCGCGTACGCGGCCTGGCCCGGTGATCCGAACAATGCCGCCGCCGAGGAGTACACCAGCCACCAGTCGAGGTCGTGCCCCGCCGTCGCCTCGTGCAGCCGCCACGCGCCCAGCGCCTTCGGCCGCCAGACCGCGTCGAGCGCGTCGCCGTCGAGGCTGATCGCGGCGCCGTCGGCCAGGACACCGGCAGCGTGCAGCACCCCGCGAAGCGGCACGCCTCCTTCGACGGCCGCCGCGACCAGGCTTTCGGCCGTGCCCGGGGCGGCGATGTCGCCGGGCACCACGCGGACGTCGAGGCCCAGCCCGGGATCGGCGGCGTGCCTGCTGTTCAGCACCAGCCGCGTCGCGCCGCGCGCGGCCAGCCACCGCGCCGCGGCCAGGCCCAGGCCGCCGAGGCCGCCGGTGATGATGTAGGCGCCGTCGCGGACCGGCTCGCGCACCGGGTCGCCGAGCGCAGGACGGCTCAGCCGCCGCGTGTACCGGACGCCGTGGCGCCAGGCGACTTCGTCGTCCGGCCCGTCCGCGCGGACCTCGTCCCGCAGCCGGTCCAGCCCGTCGACGTGGCTCACCCGCAGTTCGGGGTGCTCGAAGGCGAGCACGCGCACGAGCCCGCGCAGCGCGGCCAACGCCGGATCGCCCCGCTCGCCGGGCTCGATGGCGTGCGCTCCGGAACTCACCAGCCACAACCTGGGCGTGACGGGCAGTTCGGCCAGCTCGGCGACGACCCCGGCCAAGGTCTCGACCAGCCGCGCCCCGCGCGCCGGATCGGGCTCCGCCGCGGCGCCGAGCAGGGCGAGGACCGCGGCCGGCTCGCCGTCACGCAACAGTTTCGCGAGCTCGGCCCGATCGCCGAGGCGGGTGGTCCGGACGTCTTCGCCCGCGAACTCGCGATCGTCGTCCGAAAGCACGATCCAGCGCTGCTCGCGGGGGCGCCCCCCGTTTTCCACTCTACCGGCCGGCACCGACAATTCCGGGGCGGCGGGCAGCGGCGTCGGCTGCCAGGCCGCCTCGAACAGCAGCCGGGCCAGCGCCGCGTCGCGGTAGGGGCGGCAGTAGACGTCGCGGAATTCGACCAGGACGACGTCGTCGGCGTCGACCAGCTGGACGCTGCCGAGCACGCCGTCGCCGGACTCTTTCAGCACCGCGTCCACCCGCACGCCGCGGCCGGGGTCGCCGGCGACCACCACCTCCCCCACGCTGAGCGGCAGGTAGAGCGCGTCCGCCTCGCCGACGGCCGCGGCCAGCGCGTGCAGGCAGGCGTCGGCGAGCGCGGGGTGCAGCACGTACGCGGGATGACCGGTGTCCGGCTGCGCGATCGACGCCGACGCGCGCCCGGGCGCGGCGGTCACCCTGCGCAGGCCGCGGAACGCCGGGCCGTAGGACTGCCCCAGCTCGGCCAGCGCCCGGTAGACGTCGACCGGTTCCCCGGCGGTTTCCCCGAACGGCGCCGACGGTGTGCCGCCGGTGCCGATCCGCGCGGTCGCGTGCCGGGTCCACTGTCCGGTTCTCGTGTGGACACTCAGCTCGCTGCCGCGGAGCGTCGTGGTCACCTCGGTGTGGTCGCCGAGCGGGAGGACTTCCTGCAGTTCGAGGTCCTGGACGCGGCCGCCCGGACCGGCCGCGGCGAGCGCGAGTTCGAGGAAACCGGTGGCCGGGAACACCGGGACGTCCCGGACGGTGTGGTCGGCCAGCCACGGCAACGCGGCCGTGCCGACGTCGCCGCGCCACAAGTGCCCGCCGCCGGGGTCCTCGATGTGCACGCCGAGCAGCGGGTGGGCGCCGCCGGCGCGGACGGTCCGGCGCGGCCAGAAGCGCTCGTGCCGCCAGACCGGACCGGGCAGCTCGACCGGCGGCGTCTGCGGCCGGGCGGCCAGCACGCCGGGGTGGCCGAGGACGTGCAGCCGGGCCAGGCTGGTCAGGAACGCCGTCCGCTCGTCGATCCGTCGGCTCCCCGAGGGCAGGCCGAAGACGCCGGACTGCTCGAGCGCGGCCAGGGCCACGGGGTGCGGCGAGATTTCGACGAAGACGGTGTGCCCGTCGGCGGCCGCCGCGGCGACGGCCTGGCTGAACCGCACCGGGCGGCGCAGGTTCGCCGCCCAGTATTCGACGTCGAAGGCGGGCGGCTCGTCGTGAACACTGCTGTAGCACCGGACTTTCGGTGTTGCGGGGGTCAGCCCCGCCACCGCTTCGCGGAACGGGCCGAGCACCGGCTCGACGGCCGCGGAGTGCCCGGCGCCCCCGACCGGGAGCCGCCGGGCGAGCCGGCCGAGGCCTTCGGCGTGCGCGACCACGGCTTCGACGTCGTCGGCGGCCCCGCTGATCGTGCACTGGGTGGGCGAGGCGTAGACGGCGATGGTGATGTCGGGGAATTCGGCGAGCTCGGCGGCCGTGAGTTCGACGACGGCCATCGCCCCGCCACCGCGCTCGTCGAGTTCGGCGAGCAGCCGCGCCCGGGCGGCCATGACCTTCAGGCCGTCGGCAACGTCGAGCGCCCCGGCCACGACGGCCGCGGCCACCTCACCCATCGAGTGCCCGAGCACGGCGGCGGGCACGACCTGGTGCGCCCGCCAGAGAGCGGCCAGGGCGAGCTGCACGCCGAACAGGGCGAGCTGGGTCGCGGCGAGGTCGGGCAGGTCGTGCTCGAGCGCGTCGCGCAGCGAGAACCCGGCTTCGGCGCGGAAAACCGGGTCGAGTGCCTCGATCTCGCCCCGGAACGCCGGTTCGGCGCGCAGCAGCTGACGTCCCATCCCGGACCACTGCGAGCCATAGCCGGAGAAGACGAAGACCACGCCAGCGTCACCCGAGCTCGCACCCGCCTCGAGACGCCCCAATGTGGCGTTGGGTGCCGGCGGCCAGGTCTCGCACAGCCTCGACCCCCACGTCGCGGCTCTCCCCC